>JANOKE010000619.1:0-5948 GCA_031419135.1 Gemmatimonadaceae bacterium | reverse complement strand
GGCGGCGGCACCGGCTTCTCGTTCTCGAAGCTGCGCGGCAAGGGATCCATGGTGCGTTCGACGACCGGCGTCGCGAGCGGCCCCATCTCCTTCATGCAGCTCTACGATGCGTCCACCGACGCGGTGAAGCAGGGTGGCACGCGTCGCGGCGCGAATATGGGGATCCTCCGGGTCGATCACCCCGACGTGATGGACTTCATCACGTGCAAGGAGGATCTCACCAAGATCACGAACTTCAACATCTCGGTCGCGATCACCACTCGCTTCATGGAAGCGCTGGCGGCGAACGGGACGTACGACCTCGTCGATCCGATCACCAAGAAGCCGGTCGCGCAGCTCCAGGCCCGCGAAGTGTGGGACAAGATGATCGAGGGAGCGTGGCGCACCGGTGAGCCCGGCGTCTTCTTCATTGACGAGGCCAACAAGTACAACCCCGTCCCGCACCTGGGCCCCTACGAGGCGACGAACCCCTGCGGCGAGCAGCCGTTGCTCGCCTACGACGTGTGCAACCTTGGGAGCATCAACGTCGGCTACTACGTGACCGACGGGAAGATGGATTGGCAGTCCTTCGCCAAGGACATCCATCTCTCGACGAAGATGCTCGACAACATCATTGATGCGAACAAGTATCCGCTGCCGGAGATCGACGCGCTCGCGAAGCGCATTCGCCGCATCGGTCTTGGTGTGATGGGTTTCGCCGACGCGATGATCCGACTCGGCATCAAGTACGACTCGGTCGAGGGCGTGGCGTTCGGGAAGAAGGTGATGGAGTTCCTCGACGTCGAGGGGAAGAAGGAGTCGTCACGGTTGGCCGAGCAGCGTGGGACGTTCCCCGAGTGGGCACAGAGCATCTTCGGTCCCGATGCGACCTGCGCGCGCGACGCCAAGGGGAATCGCATCCGCCCGATGCAGAAGCTGCGCAACTGCAACGTGACCACCGTCGCGCCGACCGGGACCATCTCGATCATCGCCGGCTGTGCGTCGGGGTTGGAGCCGCTCTTCGCCGTGGCCTTTATGAGGAACCAGGCGGGCGTGATGATGCCCGATGTGAACGAGGACTTCATCTCCATCGCCATGCAGGAAGGCTGGTACAGCGACGAGCTCATGGCGCGCATTGCCAAGTCGGGCACCGTGAAGCACAACGAAGTGCCGGCCAGGTGGCAGGCGGTGTTCAATACGGCCAACAACATCACGCCGGAATACCATATCCGCATGCAGGCGGCGTTCCAGCAGCACTGCGATTCGGCCATCTCCAAAACCACGAACTTCGGTTTTGCGGCCACGGTGGACGACGTTCGCGCCATTTACGAGATGGCGTACGACATGAAGTGCAAGGGCGTCACGGTGTATCGCGACGGCTCGCGCGACAATCAGGTGCTGAGCACCGGTGCGACCACCGACGCCGCGGCCAAACGTGAAGATGCCAAGAGCGCGCAAGCCGGTGACTCGCCCAAGGCTGAAAAGGAAGCCGGTGTTTTGAAGCGCGAGATTGGTGAACTTCAAGGCACGATGGCCGAGTTGCAGAACGAGCTGGATCGCACGAAGAAGGCGTTGTTCAGTGCTGAGTCCGAGAACTCATCGCGTCGTGGCAAGCGCGCGCGGCCGGAAGTGATGCGCGGCACGACCATTCGCAAGGAAACGCCGCTGGGCGTGATGTTCGTGAACATCACCGAAGACGAGAAGGGGCAGCCGTTCGAACTGTTTTTGAATCTCGGCAAGGCTGGTGGTAGCGCGATGGCCGATGCAGAGGCGATTGGACGGCTTGTGTCGTTGGCGCTGCGGAGCGGGATTCCGCTGATGGAAGTGCATCGTCAGTTGCGCGGGATTTCTTCCGATCGCGCGGTGGGACTGGGACCGAACAAGGTGTTGTCGATGCCGGACGCGGTGGGCATTGCGTTGGAGCAATGGTGGAGAGACAAGCAGGGCGTGCAGCAGGATCTGCTTGGCGGCGGATCGAGCGTGCCGTCGCCGGTGAGTTCGTTGATGCCGCCAATGGCGACGCCGGTTGGTGGTGTGCCGATTACGCGGCCTCCGATGATGGGCGGGGAACAGCATCAGGTGGAGTTCGGCAAGTCGGGCGGGGAAGTATTTATGGGGACCTGCCCGGACTGTGGGAGTCAGCTGGAGTTTGCTGAGGGGTGCGTGAAGTGTCACGTGTGCGGGTTCAGTGAGTGCGGGTGACAAGCTGACGCTGTCGAGTAGGCTAGTCGGGGCGAAGCTGTCGCTTCGCCCCGACTAGATTCAGATGGCCAGAGTTTGGGACAATCCATCCCGCTGCGCGAGACATTCTCGCAAGAAATGCCTCAAGCTCATTCCCGGTCAGGTACGTTCGTCAGCATGTACATTGGCGTTGAGGGATGCAACGGTCAGTGGTGAGCCTCGTTATCGTTGGCTCTTGTTCATCCGAATCGAGCACGATGAATGAACGCCCAATCCGATGATGCCGATTCTGAAGTTGGCGGCTTAACGCCTGTGGCCGCCGACATGACCACGCGAGTATCCACGCCCGCCTCGACAGGCGGCGCGGGCACGACGTTCGAGCAACATGTCGGCGCCTACTGGTTGGCGCAGCTGCTGGTGGGCGCAATACCGCCCATCTTGATCCTCACTACAGTCGCTGAGGTCAGCTTCCAGACCGAGCGCCTGGGCTGGCAGACCGACGATTTCTTAGTGGTCTGCAAGTCCGGTGACATGTCTCGCAACCTCGCAGGCCAGGTGAAGCGCAGCTTCACCGTCAGCGCTTCCAACAACGAGTGCGTGCAGGCCGTCACCGCTTTCTGGAAGGACTTTAACGCCACGCGATTTTCGAAGGACCACGACCGCCTTGCGCTCGTGACCCTTCGCGGTACGAATACTCTGCTCGAGCACTTCGTCGGTCTCCTCGATTGTGCGCGTGCAGCGCGTGACGGCGACGAGTTCGAGCAGCGGCTCGCGACTGAAGGCTTCATCTCCGATACTTCGGTCCGCTACTGCGCCGTGCTGCAAGGAATCATCGGCGTCGTCGATGGTCAACCCGTAAGAGCAGCCGACATCTGGCCTTTCCTGCGCGCTCTGCACGTGCTGAGTCTCGACCTTCACACCTCGACGCGACAGACGGAAGCGCAAATCAAGAGCATGCTAGCCCTCGCCGCTATGGACGGAGATCCCGTCGCGAGCGCCGGTGCGTCCTGGAACGAATTACTCGTAGAGGCTAGCACGGCGATAACTGCCAGCCGCGGCCTACGCCGCGATGACCTACCCATCGCCACGCTCGCGCGCCACGGCGTTATCGGCACGAACGAACGCCACGTACTACAGGCGCTTGGCGATCACACCGCACCTGTGCTGCGCGCAATCCGCTCGACGTTGGGGGGCAATCTTCATCTGCCGCGAGCAGCAATTGTGCAGAAGCTCCTCGACGGTCTCGCGAGTGCTCAGGTCGTGCTCGTGACGGGACCGGCCGGTCTTGGGACATACTACGTCACCTCAGTATGTGGTGGTGGATTCAAGCGTTAGCTGCGCGGGGTTTGCAGCCGACGGGAGTGCACGACCTCGACGTACTTGTTCTACGTAATGAACGACCCCGTCAGACGCTAGATCCGTAGCACGAATCATCCACGGCGCATGCGTGACCACTTGGCGAGCGGGCAGCACCTGGCGCTCAATGAGCTTCCGAATCACGGTGTCACTCACGCCGAGCTGCGTGGCGGCGCCGTCCATCGTCAGCCAGCCGTCCGCGGCCGCCTGCGCGGCATTATGCACCGGAATCCCCTCGTGATTGCGCACGATGCACACGCGATTGCGGGTCCAGCCGTGGCCTTTCGCCGTCTGGAGTCCCAGGCGATTGAGGACACTCGCGATCGGGCCATCGGGAAGCATCACCGTTAATTCGCGAATGAGCTCGATGGCCGTGGCATCGGTGCGATAGCGATGCTGGCCCGTCCGACGCTTGGGCACGCTGAGCGCGCTGTGCTGCCCCCCGGCCCAGCGAACGACCACCTGGATGCGCGCGGCGGCGTCGTCGACATCGACGAGCAACTCTTCGATGAGGGTACGGACGATCCGCTTCTTGAGGCGCGCATCGGTGCGCGGATCGTGCCACACACTGGGGAGATCACTCGCGAGCGCCCGCAGGGCCGCCGCATCCATCAGCGGCGCGGTCCGGGCCTGATCGGCATCGAACGCGGCGAGGGCGTGCGTCGCGGCGTCCACCCCATCCAACGCCGCATTCCAGCGTCGCTCCAATTCGGCGGCGACCAAGCGGTGGGCGGGATCGACGACGTCATACTGTCGTCGCGCGCGCTCGGCGTCATACTGCGCCTGCGTGACGCGCAACGTGTAGTGGGTCCGCTCCGCGTCGCGCGCCTCGGTCGCGGCGGTGGCGGCGGCCAAGGCGGCGTCCAGAGCGGCCGGCTGCATCAGCGCCAGCACGGCCGCTTCGACGGCCCGCTCCAGCGCCAGCCCGCCGAAGGAGATGCACCACGCCGTCCCATGATTGATATGGGCGCCGCGACAATGATAGCGTCGCACGGTCGCCCCCACGCCACTGTAGGCGACATGCAAGCGACGGCCGCAGCGTCGACAGCGGAGCAGACCGGCCAACAACGCCGCACCGTGGCGCGGGGCGCCGCGCGTCATGCGTCCTTCCATGTGCGCATTGTCGGCGATCTGGCGCTGGATGGTGTCATACTCGTCCCACGCGATGTAGCCCTCATGGTGATCTCGCAGGAGCACGGCCCACTCGTCACGCGGCACCGCCACCCCATCGCGTTTGCGCGCCCGCCCGTCAACGACCCGAGTCGTGGTCCGCGTTCGTCCGAACGCGTAGGCGCCCGCGTAGATGGGATTGGTCAGAATATGATGCACGGCATTGTACACGGGGAGCTTCCACGTCACGCTCCGCCCGAACGGGCCGTAGACCACCGCTGGCAACTCGATGTGCTCCTGGCGAAACCACAAATGCGTCTGGCGCACACTCCCGGCGACGCGAAACTGCTGGAACACGAGATCAATGGCCTGCGCAATCCGCTGATCGGGATCGCGCTCCACGCCGTCCTCGCGTGTGCGGAGGAAGCCGATGGGGACGGTGGTGTACAGCGCGCCGCGTGCGGCATTTTGTCGCAACGCGGCGAACGACCGCTGGCGCATTACACTCAACTCCCATTCGCTCATCGTGCCTTTGAGGCCGAGGAGCAAGCGATCATTGGTCTCCCGCGGATCGTACACGCCTTCGCCATCGATGATGAGGGTCCCTGTGAGGCCGCAGAGATCCACGAGGTGCGCCCAATCGCGACTATTACGCGCGAAGCGCGACACCTCAATCGCGAAGACCGCGCCAACGGCTTCGAGACAGACCGCCGCGACCAAGCGCTCGAAGCCCGGACGCTCGGCGCGCCCGCTCCCCGTGCGTCCCAAGTCCTCGTCGATCACTTCCACCGTGTGCCAGCCCCAGCGACGCGCCTGCTCGGCCAGCCCATATTGTCGCCGCTGACTTTCGAGATTGTCCTGCACTTGCGTGGCGGTCGATTGGCGGACGTAGACATACGCAGCGCGCGCGAGATGCGCCGCCGTGATCTTCGCCGGCACCAGCGCACGCGGCACCAGCGCACGCGGCACCAGCGCACTCGGCACCAGCGCACTCGGCACCAGCGCACTTGGCACGGTACGCACGGCGTCACTCGGCACGGTACTCAATGCCGACCTCGCGGGGGCCCTCATGACTTCGACTCGTCGGCCACGATCCCGACGTCCGTCGCGGGCGCCATCACGTCGCGCAACATCTCGCACCAGCGCGCGAGCACGTCGACTTGCACGGCGCGCGGCAACGCGTCCCAGTGCACGTCTGCATGACCGAGCGGGAGCGCGGCCTGCACCGCGCCGGTCTGTGCGGGAATGGAACGGCGAACGCGCGGGTGCATACTCATGGCAGATCTCCGGAGGCGGGGGGCGTGCTGGTGGGTGCCGCCGAA
>JANOKE010000618.1:0-1174 GCA_031419135.1 Gemmatimonadaceae bacterium | reverse complement strand
GCTTCCGCATCGACTGGGATTCGTGCACACATCGGAGTTGCGCGCGCGCGCGACCGGGCTGCTCGAGGCGACCGGCGCGCGTATCGACCCGGACCGCACAATGCGGTCGCTCAGCGTGGCCGAGCAACAGCTGGTGCAAATTGCCGCCGCGGTGGGCGAGGGTGCGAGAGTCATCATATTCGATGAGCCCACCAGCAGTCTTGGTGACGCCGAAGCTGCGCGCCTGTACGCACTCATGGGTGCATTGCGTACGCGTGGTGTCACCCAGCTGTACGTGTCACACCGGATGCCGGAAATCTTTGCGCTGTGTGATACGGTCACGGTACTGCGCGACGGACAGCATGTGGCAACCCAGCCAACGTCGGCGCTCACCGAAAACTCGCTGGTGCGTCAGATGATCGGTCGCGAACTCGACGCATACTTCGCCACGCACGCCGACCGTCCGCTTGGCGACGAGCGTCTACGGGTGCAGGGTTTCACGTCGCCCGGTCACTTTTCCGACGTCTCGTTCACTGTGCACAGCGGTGAAGTGGTTGGGCTGGCCGGTTTGGTGGGCGCCGGGCGAACGGAAGTGGCGCGCGCCGTTTTTGGACTCGACGAGTCGGTGTCAGGACAGGTTTTTGTGGGTGGCCAGCGGGTCACCATTCGCAGTCCGCGGGACGCCATGCGTCTGGGCATCGGTTTCGTTCCCGAGGACCGCAAGCGTCAGGGCCTTGTGTTGGGCATGCGCACCCGCGAAAACGCCACATTACCAACCGTGACGCGCTTTGCACGCGGTGGATGGATTAACGCACGCGCCGAAGTTGCTGCGGTGCACACGAGTTTTTCGCGCCTGTCGCTCCGCGCAGGACCCGAGGTGCTCACCTCGTCGCTGTCAGGTGGGAACCAACAAAAGGTGGTGCTCTCCAAATGGCTCACTGCCGCCAGTGATCTGCTCATTCTCGACGAGCCCACGCGCGGCGTGGATGTCGGCGCGAAGGCCGAACTGCACGCCTGGATCGATCAGCGCGCTTCAGAGGGGGCAGCAGTGCTGCTGATTTCCAGCGAACTTCCGGAGCTGCTCGCGCTTTCGTCGCGCATTCTGGTGCTGCGTGATGGGCGGGTTTGCGGCGAGCTGTCCCGGGCGCAGGCGACGCAGGACGGACTGCTGCGAATGATGACGGGGCTGGGACAG
>JANOKE010000617.1:0-2098 GCA_031419135.1 Gemmatimonadaceae bacterium | reverse complement strand
ACCGCCAGTACTGCGGCGACCGTCGCAACCGGGCGACGGACAGCAAATGCAGCGATGGACACCGGGGCGCTTTCCTTACGCCTTGGGACGACGACGAACCGACGAATCGGCTGGCGTTTGCTCGCGCGGCGCGGCGATGCGCACCGGTGCGTCGTGAGTGAGTGTGAGATGCCCTTCCACGATCACCTGATCACCGGCGTTGACCGGAATCTGTCCGGTGACGGAGTCAGGGAGCACTTCGGTGTCGACACCGTTGCTGCGCCCTGGAAGAATGTACGTCCATTGGGCGCGTCCATCCTTCACGACAAACACCAGAGGACGACCATCGCGTTCGATGACTGCGCGGGCTGGTACCAGTCGCCGATTGGTGAGACGTGTGGCTTCCAACTGCACGTCGGCATACATGCCGGGTCGAAGTGCGCCGTCGCCCGTCACGCGAACGATCGCGCGTCCGGCGCGGGTGACCGAGTCAACCATGGGCAACACCGCATCGATGCGACCTCGAATGGCGCGACCCGGTGCGCCGGCGGAGGTGATCATCGCTTCGCCACCCACACGAATGAGCGGCAGGTCGTGCTCGAGTACCTGGGCTTCAATGCGGAGATTGCGTGTGTCGACCGCGGTGAGGAGTTGCTGCCCTCCTGATACCCGTTCGCCCGCAGCGACATCGATGCCGTCAACCATGCCGTCTACCGGGCTGGTGATGATGGCACGGGACTGTTCGTATTTGGCGCGCTCGAGCTTGAGACGCGCGCCAACAAGCCCCGTCTTGTTCATCAGTGCTTTGCGCTGTTCTGCCGTGGGGCTGCGTCCAGTAACGAGCGAGTCGGGCAGATAGAGTTCGAAGTAGTTTTGTTCCGATTGATCGGTAGTCGCCTGCGCTTCGCGCACGGCCAAGTCGAACGGATAGGGGTCAAGACGTACGAGCACCTGTCCCTTGGTAACGCGCGCGCCGGGACGGACCAGCACGTCGGCAACAGTGCCGGCGACTTCGGCGCGGAGCTTCACGGCGGCGTCGGATCGGATCTGGCCCGTGGTGTTCACGCGAAGAATCAGGTCGCCTTCGCGCGCAGCGTCGGCGGTGACGGGGAGTGCGAGCTGGGTTTGTGGCGTGCCGTCGGGGTTAGCTGCAGCGGTCGACGAATCGTCGGTGGTCGGCATTGCGGAATCACCCGCCGTAGCGTCGCCTTTCTTGCAGGCGGTGGCTGCCGCGAGCGTTGCGAAGAGCAACAGCACACCGGACTTGCGGGAGAGTGCGAGGATCATGATTGACGGCGCAATTGAGGGCCGGGGACGGCGGGAATTCGCGGAAACCATGGCGGGAGTTCGCCGCCCGTCGATCAGACGGGATCGGATGTCGCGTTCGGCCAAAGGGTTGCCGGGTACTCTCAATGTGGGGTGCGGGAGGCGGGTTGGCGAGAGCGAAATCACGCACTGAGTGGCCAACGAGCTTGATCGACGTACTTGAGGATCGATCGTCTCCGTGCGGGCCTTTCTCGCGAAGCACTTCCGCTTGAGGAAGGCGCTGATTGGCGCGGATCAATCGCACGCCAACTCAAACTGCCTGCGCGGGCTCCGAGGCCGCGATTGACATGTCCCGACCCTTGGGCGCGTTACGCGAGTCGCTTTTTCGAAACTGAATCCCGTTGAAAGGGCATCTTGATGCATCGATCGCAAAGCGTTGGTTTCTGCTCCTTCGCTCTCTCGAGTACTGAACCAATAGTGTGTCATCGCGGAAAAACGCCAACATCTCCGGATCGTCCATTCTCGTGATCAATTCGTCAAGTTGATCACAACAAGCAGTTAAGAAGGCGGAGCACCGAACGGTTGAGGTTCCTGAGCTTGTGATCATAAAACTGACTCAGTGTTTGCTGCAGCGAGGCTGCAGCGTGTAGATCCACTCGCCGTGAAACGCATGCGCGGTCAGCTGCAATTGGGCTATCTGGGCATCGCTGATCTTGATGGCGTTCGTATAGTGGCCATTGCCGATCTCGGAGCGAACGCGGAGGCCTGCCTCGGTCGTGGACTCCTCAATAGGCGTGACAATGGTCGCGAGATCCACGATGGGCTTGCCCCGCCAGTTCATCGCGATGTGCGA
>JANOKE010000616.1:0-1278 GCA_031419135.1 Gemmatimonadaceae bacterium | reverse complement strand
CCGGTGAGCGAGTTGGTCGTGTTACCGGGAACGAACTTCGGGAATTTGGTGTTCTCGAGCGTGGGGTAGGTGCCGCTCCAGTCCTCGGGTCCAATGAGCTGCGTGAAATTCACCAGCGACAGGTCCGACGGATTGCGGCCATCCATGTAGTTGAGTTCCGTCGACGACATCATGCCGAACCCCGACCGCATGGAGCGATTGATGTTCTGCGACGTCTGTCCGAAGGAGTTACGCTTGGCGTGGTTGAACGTGATGGTGTCGTCGGCCAGCGGGCTGGTCGGATTGAAGTACGGGCTGTTGGGGTTGCTGAACAGCTTGTTGCGCATGTCACCCAACGGCGACTTGAGCAGCGTCATGGTGTATACGCCGAAGGCGCCAAAACCACCGCCCTGACAGGCGTCCTGCGAACCATTCGCGTAGCGTTTGGGGTATGTGGTCGAGCACAGGCCGCTGGTGCCGCCACCCGTCGCGTACAGCGTATTGACGGAGAAATCGTAATACACCGAAACGGCCTGGCCATTCTGCAGGAATCCGGGGCCAAGGCCGTAGTACAGCGAGTCGTAGTCTATGCCGGTACCGTACACGTCGGCCGACTTGTTGACGATCTGGAGTTGGTAGAACTGGGTGTTCCGTGTCGCGGGCGCGGCCAACTGCCAGCTGTCCACGCGCATTTCGAGACCCAGCGGATACCCCGGATCGACCGGCGCGCCAGAGCCACCCGGCACCACCGTTCCAAAGCGCAGTTTCTGTTCCCGGTAGTAGTCGCTCATAAAACCGTACACGCTCTGCGTACCCAGCGTCTGGGTCGGATCGAGACGTGAGCGCGAGACCTTCCAGTCATCCCAACGGAAGTTGGGCTTGTTGGCGTTGAAGGTGTTGACCCATACCGAATCGGGCACCACCAGTTTGGCCGCGAAACCCTGCGAGCCCCAGGTCTCGGGGCAATCCTTCATGGCCAACAGGGAGAAGCCCGCCGTCAAGAATGTCGGGTCATCGCGGCAGGAGCTGTTGAAAATCGACGTCACGCCGGCAAACGCCTTGCCGAACTGACCGTCGGCCGCGCCGATCTTCCTGATTTGCGGTGGCACCAGCACCTGCCAGTACGCAGATGAATAGCCGAGCGAACCCGCCATGTTGTTGATCCCGCTGTGGACCGCACGAATTTTGCGGAACTCACTGGGGGGGGCGGCCGCCGTGAGACCCATCTCGAAGAACATGTACCCGGCGTTGTTCGCGATGCGTCCCATCTGAATGAAGTTGTTGCCCTGATTCTCCGAC
>JANOKE010000615.1:0-2438 GCA_031419135.1 Gemmatimonadaceae bacterium | reverse complement strand
GAGAACAGCCAGATGGTGGAGTCGTAGTACGAGTCACCGGTCCAGAGCAGTCCATGCGCAGGATCCAGCAGCGCGATGGCGTCGGGTGTATGACCGGGTGCTGCGAGAATGACCAGCTTCCGGTTGCCCATGTCGATCGTATCACCGTTGGCAACGCGACGTGTGATCGTAAACGGGTGCGATCGGAACGCAGCAGTGTCGACACCCGGCGGCGGTGCACCGCAAAAGCTCCCGGCCTCAACTTCGTCGGCGATGTCCGCGTGCGGCCTGCCGCGTTCCTTCGCACGCGTGAAGGGCGTGTCCATGCCAAGTATGTCGGTGAACTCATAATTCGCGCCCACGTGATCAAAATGCGTGTGCGAGTTGAGCACGGTTACCGGAAGTTTCGTGAGTTGCTCGATGGTGGGACGCATGGGCACAAGTCCAATGCCCGCATCAAACAGCAGCGCGCGCGTGGTGCCAACGATCAGATACGAGATGGCTTCCTGAAACTGACGCGTCTCCATCAGCGCGTAGACATCGGGTTCCACGCGATACACTGTGAACCAGTCGCTGTTTACGTCCACACCGTCGAGTGCTGCGTTGGCGGGGCGGGGCAAGGAGGCGCACCAGGACGTGGCGGCGACGGCGGTTTCGCTGACGCGCAGCGCGGGCTTTGAATCGCACGCCACCAGCACACTGCTGAGCAGAAAAGTGAGCGAAACGACAACGGTGCGATTCGTCAGGAAATCAGTCATAGCCGCAAGCTACGTGGCTGGCCTCAAAGTGCCACCAAGGGTTGCACCGCTCGCCCGGTGCCGCACGGGGTCTTAGACTTCGGTCCTATGGGCGATCGCGCACGGATTCTGGTGGTAGCGGCGACGGCGCGCGAACTCGCCGTACCAAACGGCTGGCTTACGCTGCAATGTGGCGTGGGGCCCGTAGACTCGGCGGCTGCTACGGCGGCAGCAATCGCCGAGCATCGACCAACGGCCATTGTGCAGGTGGGTATCGCCGGTGCGAGGCGGCGTCGCGCGTTGGCGCCTGCGTCGCTGGTGATTGGCGGTGAGGCTTACTACTGCGATCTTGACGTTCCCGAGCAGTGGGCGCCACGAACGGTGGCGGCGTCACCGCTGTTGCTTGCCGCGGTGCAGCGTGTACTTCCCACCGCTGTCACACTCACCATTGGCACCAGCGCCCGCGTTGGCGGCACGACGAACTGCGACGTGGAAGCCATGGAAGGTTTTGGCGTGTTGCGTGCGGCGCAACTGGCCGGTGTGCCGGCTATTGAGATTCGTGCCATCTCCAACGACATCGAGGAAGCCGATCGCGCGCAGTGGCATGGTGATGCCGCGTTCGCAGCCATCACGACGATAACGCCGCTGCTTGTCGCGGAAATTCAGCGGAGCCTGGAGAATGCGTGAACTGACGTTCGGATATTCACCGTGCCCGAACGACACATTCGCCTTTCACGCGCTGGCACACGGGCTGGTTTCCGCGCCGTTTCGCATCAGGCCGGTGTTGCTGGACATTGAGGAGTTGAATCGTCGCGCACACACCGGCGAGTTTGATCTGACCAAGATGAGCGTTGGCGCGTTCGCGAGTGTCGGTGACGGGTACAGAATGCTGCGGAGCGGCGCCGCACTGGGGCAAGGCGTGGGGCCACTCGTAGTGACGCGGACGCCCATGTCGTTGGCAGCCGCGATCAGTGGACGCGTGGCGATCCCCGGACGCGAGACCACGGCGTATCGGTTGCTGCGTCTGGCTGCGGCTTCAGTGGGAGACGTCGTAGAGATGCGCTATGACCGCATTCTCCAGGCCGTGGAGCAGGGCGATGTAGACGCGGGACTCATCATTCACGAAAGTCGCTTTACGTACGTCGAGCACGGGTTGTCGCTCGCGGCGGACTTGGGTGAATGGTGGCAGCAGGAGACGGGGCTGCCGGTGCCGCTGGCCGGTATTTGCGCGCGCGCCGATCTCGACGATGCGACAGTGGTCGCCGCCGAGCGCGCCATTCGCGAATCGGTGCAGTATGCGTTTGACAATCCCGAGGCGAGTCGCGCCTACGTGCGGGAGCATGCGCAGGAGATGTCGGAGTCGGTGTGCGCGGCGCACATCGCGCTGTATGTAAACCGGTATAGTCTCGATGTGGGCGACGATGGGTTGCGGGCGATTGAGCGGCTGGTGGGGGATCGGCGCGAGCTGCACTGAAACTACATTTTTGAACCGCAGGGGGCGCAGGGGGCGCAGGGGGCGCAGGGGGCGCCGAGGGTGCGTTCACGAGAAGTACAGTCAGATTTCGCGTTCTGTTGAGGCTCTTCCGGCTTTTGTGTCGGTGATTTGACGGGTGTTTAGAGTTGTGGTAGCGGTGGTAACAGGCAGGTGAGGATCTTGAGATGGAGGTAGTTCTCGTCGCGGAGTGAGCGCCGCCACGCCTCGAAGAATTTTGGCGCCCAGAT
>JANOKE010000614.1:0-1032 GCA_031419135.1 Gemmatimonadaceae bacterium | reverse complement strand
GTCGGCCATCGCTGTATCGGAATTCCACCGATCCGTTGTAGGCTGCTGGCAGCACACCGAGCGACGCTTGCAACCGCTTGTATGGCGCGGACAATTGAACCAGCACGGGCGTGGTTATCACGGGTGGCAGGGCAAGTGTGCGCGTCTGGAGCGCGCGAAAGGACACGCTGGTGGAGCGGAAGCTGCTTGACCCTGCGCTGATGACGGTCAGAAAATGGAAGTCATCAGATTCCTGCTGGTCGAGCGGTACACCAAACACCGATGGGCCGAACCCGTGTGCATTTGACGTATAGAGCGCGTTGGAGATGCAGGCGCTGCCCGTCAGGTAGCTCATCGTGTGTCTGAGGCTTTCGCCCGCGCCCACAACGCCGGTAATGGTGACCACCTCCCGTGCTGCGGCGAACGCTTCAGACCCGAGAAGGTTCACCGACTCAGGCAATGATTGGCCGTCAGGAATGTTAACGTTGCGTCGAACCAGGCCGCGATAGCCCGTTCCGAACGGCGTCCAGCCAAAGAAGTCCTGCTCGCCGTAACGGACGCCGGCAATGCTGAAGTCGGGCGCGAAGTTTGTTGACGACGCGGTTCCACCTCCCAGTGCATAGAACCACGTCTGATTGATTCCAGAGTGTTCACCGCGACCGCGCACGATCTTGGTGGGAATGTCCGGCGGACACATGTTGATCGGACGGTCGGTGAGTTCGGTCTGCGTCATGTATCGCACGGCGAGCGGCTCCACACTGGTCACGAAGGCGAACCCACCTCGTCCGGTCGTCACGGAGAAACGAAACATGCCGGACACTGGCTGCAATCGTTGCCACGCGCCATTCCCGTCCTGTCCGGCCAGCCAAAGTGGCGGATCGCACGCCGACCAATCCAACAGCACGTTGCTGTTTGAACTCGACGAGGGACGCACCACTACGCGTAGACTGGCGACGACCGTTGCGGTGCTCGAAAGCGCGCTCGGCACGACGCGCATTGTCACCTGATATGTGCCGGAACTCATCGACGCCGATGCCGATACGTTCAGCACCG
>JANOKE010000613.1:0-1746 GCA_031419135.1 Gemmatimonadaceae bacterium | reverse complement strand
GGTCAATGCCGCGACGCATGACGTAGTAGCGTCCAACCGAATCGATGGCCGCGCTGCGTGTGTTGATCACGACGAGTACGCGCTCCGCTCCCGTGCGTGGCGCGCGCTTTGGCGGGCGACGTACGGGGGGGTCGCAGGCGTTCAGCAGCAGCGTGAGGACTATCATCCAACGACGCTTTCGCCACCAGCCGACCACGGCTACGCGGTGCGCTTCTTCGACATCATGCGCCCAAGAAATCCGCCCGCGCCGCCGCCGACGGCGCCGGAGAGAGCCGGAAAGAATATCTGGACGATCTGGAATCCAGGCCACTGTCCCGTGGCCACGGCCAGCAGTCCGCCAACGATGCTGCTGGCGCCGCCGGCGATTGCACCGTTGGTGGCCGTTTGGCCCGCCGTGGCGCCAGGGGTGTTTCTCGCAACCATCGCGCCGGTGAGCGTCGCGAGCACGGTGCCGCAGATGGCGTAGAAGTTCGGTATCGTGCCGATGGCGGGCACGTACTTCCCGATGATCACCATCAGGGCCTGCATCACAATACCGATGACCGTGGACTTTACGAGCGGATTCGATCCCATAAAACGGCTCCTTGCCTGGGTAAGAGATGGGCGAGGCGGCAGCACTCGCGTGAGTGTACAACGGTCCGGCCCAAAGGCGCCGCTGTCAATGGTATTTGTCCACAAGAAACGTTGCTGACGGTCGCGCAAGCCGACATGGACGATCCCGAGCGGTCAGTCGCGAGATAACGTCGACACTTCGGCTTCATACGACACTGCCGTCTGTGCTGCGGTGTTGACAATCAGACGAAAGACATCAGGGCGCGCGTAGTGCCCTGCGGCATCAAAGTCGAATTTCGCGCGCGCGATCACGCGCAAGTCGATCTCCGCCGTGAGAATCACTTCTCCCGAAAAATCGGGACCGGCGAGCACCTCACCCAACGCCCTTCCATGGCGATGTGTCGCATGGTGGGGAGCCACGTCTCGCGACCATCGGCCGTTGGCGCGCAGTAGACTTCGATCCCGTTGGCGTACATCGCCGCGCGAAGCAACGGCATGTAGTTCTCCCAACAGATCACGGCGCCAACACGCCCGCGCACCGTACGCAACACGGGCAGCGTGGAACCGTCGCCATACCCCCACACCAGGCGCTCGAGCGCAGTCGGCATGAGCTTGCGATGCTTACCCAGGTACGCTCCGTCAGGCGCGAAGAACAGCACCGTGCAATAGAGTGTGCCGCCGTCCCGTTCAATCACGCCAATCACGAGATGCAGGTTGCAGTCGCGCGCAATTTCGCCGAGTCGTGCGACGGCGGGTCCGGGCACATCAATCGCACTCTCCCAATAGCGACGAAATTGCTCGCGTCCTTCGGCGGATCGCGAGCCGATCAAGGCGCCGAAGTCGAGGCCGCGCGGATACGCGGAGATGAACGCCTCCGGTAAGAGCGCCAGCGATGCGCCGCGGCGCGCGACATCAGCGCACAGATCGGCGACTTTTTCTATCGAACGCGCCGCATCAAACGCGATCGGCGCGGCCTGCACGAAGGCGGCGACGTACGGGGCAGGGACGTTGGGAAGATAGGCGTGGTCGTCGCGCTGTCCGGGCATGGTAGCTGATCGTTTGTGGCGCTCTGATGGTTGTCGTCAATCCAGTAACGGTTGAATCGCTGCGATGGAGCCCCGCACTGACAGTCGAACCCGAGGCGGGTATATTGGAGTCGCCGTGGATTGTTGCCCTCTGTGATACCCTCCAACA
>JANOKE010000612.1:0-8993 GCA_031419135.1 Gemmatimonadaceae bacterium | reverse complement strand
AGAACCAGCGTCAGCACTCCAGGGAAACGAAGCATGACGGGCCGGGCGAGCGCGATGCAACTCGAGCGTGTGTCGGGTCCCATGGTGCACCTTTTGGCGACGGGACAGAGCAGGACGATGACGCGGCTAACATACGCGGCGGCCGTCCCGCCTGCGACTCCAGCAGGGCGCAGTCCGAAAGGATGTCGTACTTCCTCATGTATCACTGCCCGTACGGATGGGTTCGCTTGCCCTGACTCAGGGCGTTCGACTTGTTTGCAGGACAATGGCATCATCAAGATGCCGCATTTATCCAACTCAGACTGGCAGAGCAAACAATGACACTCATGACACGCGCGCGCGTATTGGCCTCGCTCGTCACCCTCTCACTCGCTTTCGCCGCTTGCGGTCCCAAGGATGCGGACATCAAGGCAGGTGCCGATCAGGCGGTCGCCGGTGTTCCGGGCGTGACGGTGATGGTCACCGGCGGCGTCGCTACGATTTCTGGAGAGTTTGCGGACGAGGCCTCCAAAGTGGCAACCGAGGTTCTGGTGAAGGCGGTGAAAGGAGTAAAGTCGGTCGTCAACAACGGCACAATCACCCCGCCGCCTCCGCCCGTGGTCATCTCCGAAGATGACATGCTGAGGACAAACGTCACCGCCGCGCTCAAAGATTTTTCCACGCTCATGGCCGATGTGAAAGACGGCGTCGTCACGCTCACCGGCGAGATCAGCCGGACCGACCTTCCCAAAGTGATGCAAGCGATTTCGGCGCTGAACCCGAAGAAGGTCATGAACAAAGCCACCGTGAAGAAGTAACGCGATTCCCATTCACAAGAGACCCCATCAAATGCCGACCCTTCAGGACAAGTACGCCGAGCTTATCACTGCGGCGAATTCCAGTGGCGCGACGAATGTTGCCGTGCGTGCACAGGACAGCATCCTTTACATCGACGGTATCGTGCCGACGGGTGAGGCGAAGGACAAACTGTGGGCTGTGTATGACAAGATCGATCCGGACTTTCGCAGTGGAGATCTCGTTCTCAACCTGGATGTATCTCCTGCCGCCCCGTCAACTCGCCTCAAAGTCACGACGGAAAGTTCAAACCTCAACATCCGCAAGGGACCCGGCACCGATCAGCCCATCATCGGCAAGGCCGCACATCACGCCGAGGTGACGCTGCTGAGCAAGTACAACAACGAGTGGGCGCTGGTTCGCTCGGAAAAGGGAGAAGAAGGCTACTGCTCGCTCAAGTACCTGACCGCCATCTGAGCCGCTCTGCCGACGAACACGGTTGAGTCTTACTGGGGCGGGCGCGCTGCAACGCTCGCGGAGACGTTGACGTTGCGGAAGTCTTCGACGCTCATCGTGGTCACGACGCTGAGCAATAGCGCGCCCCTCGAGGGCGGAATCACTCACTGGAGTATCGATTCACCATGTACTTCGTGCGCGCGAGAGGGTCGATGGATCGTGTGGGTCCAATCAGCGAAGCGGACCTGACGTTCCTGCGTGAGCAGCTCGAGAGTGGCGTTGACGGAATGATGGCGTTCTATCTGGATCAACCTACAATCGACAGCTGGACGGTTGCCGATGCGCCGTCAGCGCTGGTGGCGCATTTGAACACGGTGCTCAACCAGGGCACCGAGGTCGACGTCGAGGTTGTGCAGGGCAGCGAGATGGGTTGGCTCGAGCCGATCCCGTTTGGTGCATCAACCGCGAGCGAGCATATCCCACATGATGCACCGGTGCCCGACGTGACGCCGGCGTCGCTTGCCCTGCTGAGCGAGCTTGACGTCGAACCGCCCGATGCGGTAGCCGACGAGGAGGATGCCGCGAGTCCGGAGGATGCCGCGAGTCCAGAGGATGCCGTGAGTCCCGAGGATCGAAAACTCAACTGCGTGGTGTGCGGCACGCAGATCTTTCGCCATGAACAGGCGACACTGCGTCCCGGGTTCGCAGTTGCCGTCGACGGGACCGCGATTGAAGCGACGCCGGAATGCTTCATCTGCAGCGCGTGCGGATACTTGCATTTCTTCATGCCGTCCCCTTCTGCGGGAGAACAGCCATGAGACTCAGGGCGTTCGCATTCATGATCCTGATTGCCGCACGGGTCGCGCCGCTGGAAGCGCACGCGTGCTGCCGCGCCTGAGTGTGGAGCGACGACGGCACCGGGATGTATTCCGCAGCGCCATCACCGCGCGCTCGTCCAACTGGTGGTGATCATCGCGTCGCATCCACACCGATATGGATAGCCACGGTCAGGCGTCGGGTTGATGAAACGATTTCCCGGTATCGCCCCCCGTCGCTCCCGTACAGCTGTCACGATGCTCTCCCGAATGGTACAGTCGGGCCAGGTTCGATCGTGACACGCGAAACTGACTTCGCTTCTTCGGTTTCGGCTTTGGCGTCGACGAATTCTCGATCTTGATCCCCGGATCGTAGTACACGGTTCCGTCAGACAACGCATCGAGGACCCGCAGGTAGTCTGTTCCCTCGGCAAGAAACACGTTGCTGCTGTATCTGAACGCGATACTCGGGACGGTGCGCTTGAGTGCTGGTACGAATACTGCGCGCGCGTGTTTCCGACTCCAGTGCGAGAGCAGTCGTGCAAAGCTCCACGAGGCCGCAACAAATCCTGTGCTGTCTACAAGGGCGAGTACGCCGTCACTACGTGTGATTTGATGACTCGGGTGATCGTATCCATGCAGTTCAAGTGAAAGGCCAGTAGCCGAACACGCCTGTCCGACGCGATGAATGCCGCCGAAGTTGTGCCGATCATCCCGTCCCCGCTTGTCCTGGTATCCAAACCGTCGAACAAAGGCGATCACTCCCTCATCGAGGTAGAATCCCCCCGTCGGTTCGGGCGTCATCAGCGTAACGGCACCTGAGCCAGATGTCAGGAAGTTCGCGACGGTGTGGCTCTTCACTTCCCATCCTTCGAAGTCGGGCTCCGCTCGACCATTGGCTGTGATTCCCAGTTCCGATTCGAGCGTGACTCCCACACAGTTAGGTGCAGTGCACGGGCGACTCGATCCGTCAGAACTCAACCTCCAGCCGTCGATCCATCCCGCCTTCGAGATCCGACACAATTGCTCGAGGAGACGTTCGCGTGAGTCACCTGCGGCGTGGCTGACATCGAGCGACACTTCCTGGAATACGCCGACGGTATTGGCGGTGGTGTCGGCGCGCAGTTCATTCGCCACGGCAGATGTCGCGTCTGCTGCGTATGCGAACAAGCGACCCTCTGCAGCGATACCCAACAACAGCACGCGACCCTCTCCCTTGCCATTCAGCACCCTCGGTGCGAAACCAGTCCCCATGAGAAATCCGGACATGCGGACTTCTGGATATTGCGGGTAGAGTATGAGTTGGGCGTGAGATGCCGGAAACGATCGGCCCTCGTCATCAAGCCACGTAAGAATCAATGGCGCCTTGAAGATTGGATAGCCTTTCTTGCCGCTCGTGCCTGCGACAGGCTCACCCGCGGGAATGATGTGCAGCACCCCGAAGTCGCCGCCCAGGTAGATCTGATGCTTGCTGTTGTCGTTTTTGCTTAAGACTTTCGCCAGCAAGCGATGTGCGCCGCGGTCGCGCATCATCGACCGGATCTGGTCGAGAGTTGTGCCGCTCTGGTTCATGTTATTTGCTATTGACGGCGGGAAGAAAAGCGGACATATTGTCCTCCATGTCTCCCACCGAAGAAACTCCGGCACTGACCGCGATTCGCCATGCCCTCAAGTACTGGACGCAGGAAGAGCTGGCCACGCGAATAGATCGGGATCCCCGCACAATACGCCGCTGGCTGGCGGGGGAGAGTTCCCCTCGTTGGGAGGTTGCTCGAGTCATTGAACAAGAACTAGCGCAAGACCAGCGTCCGCGCCAACCGGCGTTCACCTTCATCGACCTCTTCGCGGGAATCGGTGGTCTTCGGCGCGGATTCGAGAACCTGAACGGACGGTGCGTGTTCACGTCGGAATGGGACTCGCATGTGGTTCGTACCTACAAGGCCAACTATCCCGACTCCGACGACATCGCCGGGGATATTACAAAGGTTGATCCATACGCAGTGCCGAATCACGACCTGTTGCTCGCTGGGTTTCCCTGCCAGCCGTTCAGCCTTGCGGGTGTTTCAAAGAAGAACAGTCTTGGCAGAGCGCACGGCTTTCTCGATAAAACCCAGGGGACGCTGTTTTTTAACATCGTCAGTATCCTCAAGGCCAAGCAGCCGCGGGCCTTCCTGCTGGAGAACGTCAAGAATCTGCGCAGTCACGATCGCGGTCGCACATACGAGGTAATCATCGGTGCGCTGCGTGAACTGGGCTACCATGTAACGGATCGAGTGCTCAACGCGAGCGCGTGGGTACCGCAGCGTCGCGAGCGCGTGTTTTTGGCAGGCTTCAAGGATGCGGTCGACATCGACTTCGACCACATCTCACGACCAACCAGAGCCCCTCGTCTTGCAGATATTCTGCACTCGGCCGACGAGGAAGTGGAAGAGCCGTATACCACTGTTCTGCGCGGCAAAACGGCGGTGAGTCCGCGATACACGTTGAGCGATCATCTCTGGCAATACCTGCAGGACTATGCAGCAAAGCATCGTGCCAAGGGCAACGGTTTCGGATGCTCGGTGTTTGGCCCTGATGATATCGCCCGAACACTTTCCGCCCGCTATCACAAGGATGGCAGCGAGATTCTGATCGACCAGGGCAAGAGCAGGAATCCCCGCCGACTCACGCCGCGTGAGTGCGCACGTCTCATGGGTTTCGACACCAAAAATGGCACCCGATCGCTGATCCCTGTTTCTGACACTCAGGCGTACCGTCAGTTCGGAAACTCCGTCGTCGTACCGGTTGTGAGCGCGATCGCCGAGATGATGGTCCCGCGATTGCTTCGCCCATCGGAGTTTCCGCTGAGGACGTTTCCGATCATGCAGGCCGAATTCGATTTGCGGGGTGTCGCTGCCTAGGGGCCGCGTATCTGACACCCGTAGCCGCAACATGGCGGCGATCAAGAGCCGGGATACCACCCCGGAACTGGCCGTGCGTCGTGCGTTGCACGCTGCCGGCTTGCGATTCCGATTGCATCGACGGGATCTGCCAGGACGACCGGACATCGTACTTCCGCGGTATCGTTCGGCGGTCTTCGTTCATGGATGCTTTTGGCATCGTCACAGTTGTCGATTCTTTGTGTGGCCGAAGACGCGAGCAGTGTTCTGGCGTGAAAAGATTCTCGGGAATGAGCGCAGAGACAAATGCGCGCAGTCTTCATTGCGAAAAGCAGGCTGGCGCGTGATCGTGGTGTGGGAGTGTCAGTGCAGTGAGAAGCACCTGGCCAGCGTGGTGCGGAAAATCCGGCGTTCAGCTGAGATCGATTGAGTCCGCTCGGTGTGCCTGGCACGTACCGACAGTCGCGTCGGCGTGGATGGAGCGACATCGTTCAGCGCAGTTCGTATCGGTCTACAGGAGGAGTTGAGTGAGCGCGCAGAGGCACCGTGGATGGCGGCAACGACTGGCCCACGTCCGTGCAGGTACCCGCCTGCTCGCCGCGCTGCTGGCGAGCGCGCTGACGGCGTGGCTGCTCCCCAGCCACCTGTCAGCGGAGATGCGTGCCGTGGCCTCATGGGACGGTTTCGCGCTTGTGGCACTGGGGCTCACCTGGCTGACGATTCTCACCTTGACGCCCGCGCAGATCTGCACGCTCGCGCGGCGCGAAGATCCAAGTCGTCTGGCGTCGCTCGTATTGGTCGTGCTCGGCGCGGGCGCGTCGCTGCTGGCCGTGCTGGTGCTGCTGCAGGAAAGCATGACCATGCGGAGCAACGCGAAAACGCAGGCCATTGTGCTGGCGCTCTCGGCGGTTGCGCTGGCGTGGTGCCTGATTCACACGGTGTTCACGCTGCGCTACGCTCATCTCTATCACAGCGCGTCCGAGTCGCCACATCCGCTGGAATTCCCGGGCAACGAAAACCATCCAGACTATCTCGACTTCGCGTACTTCGCGTTCCTCATCGGCATGACGACGCAGACTGCTGACGTCAACATTCGCGGAAAGAGCATCCGACGTACCGCCTTGCTGCACGGCATCGTGTCATTCGCGTTCAACACAGCGGTGGTGGCACTCAGCATTGGCGTGCTCACCACGCTGTTGTAGTGGGCCGCATCAGAATCCGGACAGCTTGGTGATGCGACCACCCAGTCCAACGGCCCAGCCGGCCTGCGGCGACGCAAAGCCAACCGACCAATAATTGTTGCTGTCAATGCTGCTCCACGTTGCGCCATCGTCGCGCGTGACTACCGCACCAGACGGACCAACGGCCACTACCGTCGGCCGCTTGGCTTTGGGGACAAATACGCCACCCCACACGCCACGGGCGAGCAGTGGACTGGTGCGCGGTGTCCATGTGGTGCCGCCGTTGTCGGTCACGGCGATGAGCACGTCACCCGTCACGGCACTGTTACCGCCGCCCAGCACCATGCCGTGTCGCGCATCGCGAAAGGCAACCGACTGCGGTCCCGACCCGGCGCGTGTTGTGAGTGGCAACGTGTCCACCGCCCAGGTGCGTCCATAGTCTTTGGTGTGCAGCAGCCGTCCACGTTCAGCGGCGCTGGCGACAATCCAGGCATGCCCGCCCTTCCCCGTGATGAGACAGGTGCCGCTGGCGGCGAAACTGCCTTCCTGCGGCGGTGCCGTCGGCAACGAGGTCGATGGCACGCGCGTCCAATGCGCGCCGCCGTCATCGGTACGCAGCAGAGAGATCTTTCCGTCCACGGCGTCGCCGATCACCAGTCCGCGCTTCGCATCCCAGAAATCCATGCAGTCGAAAAACCCCTTGGGATCGTCGTTCACGAACTGGGACTGCCAGTTGGAACCGCCGTCGGTGGTCTTGTAAATTCTCGACTGTGCACCGTCGCCAATACTCAGCAGATACGCCGTTGTGGCATTCACTGCGTACACATCGCGGAACTGCAGCGAATCGGCGCCGGCAACACGTCCGGACATCCAAGTGGTGCCACCATCGATGGTGCGCACCCACGTGCCACGCGATCCGCTCACCCATACCACGCGGTCGTTCACGGGACTCACGGCAATGAGCAGGGCGGTCGTGCCACTCACCTGTTCGGTACGCACCACCGACGGCGGTGTTTGGGCAAACGCCCCGGAGGCTACACACGAAAGGAGCAACAGAGTCAGTGCAGAGCGCGTCATGGAGAGTGCCGGAATGGTCGAGACAGGAAATCGGGCCTTGTGATAACATAGTTCTGCTCGACGGCACATGTTTCACGGGTCCTGTCTCTCCTATCGCGTGGAACCACCCGCATCCGTCATGAGAATCCCCCAACTGTCATCCACGCCGCTCAGCGCCGTGATCGGCGTCGTCCTCTTCACTCAGCTTGTGGTGACGCTTGCGGCGAATGCTCAAGCGCTCGATCTGTCGCGTTACACGATGATAGATCTCACGCACGAACTGGCCGCCGATGCCACCGCCTGGCCGGGGTCGCGTGATCCATTCAAGTTGGACACCATTCGCGCAACTGAGACCGGAGCAATGTTTCGGATTACGCTGAACGAGCACTTCGCCACGCATCTGGATGCGCCGCGGCATGCATCGGGCACGGGGTGGACCAACGAGCGTATTCCGCTCGATCGGTTGATTGCACCACTGGTGGTTATCGACGTGCGCGAGCAAACGGCACGTGATCGCGACTACGCACTGGTACCCGCCGACATCGCGGCACACGAGCGCCAGTTTGGTCGCATTCCGCGCGGCGCGATAGTGGTATTGCGCACCGGATGGGCGCGCTACTGGAACAACCCCGCCATGTACTTCGGCGCTGATACCACCGTTAAACCAAACGTGCTGCACTTTCCGAGCTTTGGTGTGGACGCGGCGCACCTGCTCATTTCGCGCGGAGTAGCGATGCTTGGCGTTGATTCGCCGTCAACCGACGTTGGCAAGGCGCCGACGTTTGCCGTGCACGGCGTGCTGGGGGCGGCGAATGTGCCGGCGCTGGAGAACCTCGCCAACTGCGACGCGCTGCCACGCACTGGAGCGGTGTTGCTGGCACTGCCGATCAAGACACGGGGCGGTTCGGGTGGTCCGGTGCGCGTGGTGGCGCTGGTGCCGCGAAAATGACCATGGATGTGTGTTGCACGGTGCGCGAATAGCAACGACGAGGTTTGGGAACAGAGTCTCTACATGGTCGCACTAAGACGACAAGCGCGACACCGAGCAACCTTGGATCCCCGCACTGTCCGTCTACGGCAGCGACCTGCGAGATTACGATTTTTCAGAAGGGAGTGGTAACGGCAAACATTATGTGATACTTTATATTTCGGCCTAAATCAAAAGAGAATGTTTCGTGACGGTCACTCACATTCCCCGGTTGCTCGACCTTGCGGTGCTGTTGGAACGGAAGTCCTTCTTCCTCTTCGGCCCGCGTGCCACGGGTAAATCGTACCTGATTCGCACGCAACTTGAGGGCGCGCGAGTCTTCAACCTGCTCGACAGCGGCACGCTGCGCGACTTATCGAAACGTCCTGAGTTGATCGGCGAACGGTTGCTGCCAGGCGATACGCTGGTCGTTATTGACGAAATTCAAAGACTTCCGGACCTCTTGAATGAAGCGCACCGTTTGATCGAGGAACGCGGAACGCGCTTTCTGCTCACCGGAAGCAGCGTCAAAAAGCTGCGGAGTTCGGGCGTGAACCTCTTGGCCGGCCGCGCGCGGGAGGCACAGCTCTTTTCGTTGATTTGGCGTGAGCACGAGCGTGCCTCGTTGAATGAGATGCTACTGTACGGCGGGCTGCCGTCTGTGGTACTCTCTGCCGAGCCGTGGGAGGAGCTCGACGCGTACACGGGAACGTATTTGGAGAATGAAATCCGCGCCGAGGCAGCGGTGAGGAACATCGGACTGTTTGCGACGTTCCTCGATATTTGCGCGACCAAGGTTGCGGAAGAGATCAACTATCAGTCCATCGCGAATGACCTTGGGGTGAGCCCACCCACCGTCGCGAAT
>JANOKE010000611.1:0-6878 GCA_031419135.1 Gemmatimonadaceae bacterium | reverse complement strand
GTGGCCGTGACAGTCAGTGTGGCTCGCGGCACCAGTGACTCGTTCATGCCGCTGATGTCGTAGCGTTCGAATCCGGTAAGCCCCAGTGTCTGCCGCGTCTCGCCATTGGCAAACTCCAGCGGCAACACACCCATCCCCACCAGGTTCGAGCGATGAATGCGCTCGAAGCTTTCGGCAATCACCGCGCGCACACCCAGCAGCATCGTACCTTTCGCTGCCCAATCGCGTGACGAACCGGTGCCGTATTCCTTGCCGGCAATGATGATTTGCGACTGGCCGGCCGCCTGACGAGCCATTGCCACGTCGTACAAGGCCGTGGGTTCCGCACCTGGCGCGATGGCCGTCCACCAGCCTTCCTTGCCGCCCACCAGTTCGTTCTTCAAACGAATATTCGCGAAGGTGCCGCGCATCATGACTTCATGATTGCCGCGACGCGCGCCGTAGGAATTGAAATCCTTCTTGTCCACGCCCAGCGACGTGAGCCACAAGCCAGCGGGAGATGCCGCGGCAATGGAGCCCGCCGGCGAGATGTGATCGGTGGTGATGGAATCGCCGAACATGCCCAGCACTTTGGCGCCGCTGATCGCACGGATGCCCGGGGGGGTCATCGTCATGCCATCGAAATACGGCGGGTTTTTCACATACGTGGAGTCGTGGTTCCACGCGTACTGATCGCCCTCAGGCGATTGGATGGCTTGCCAATACTTGTCCCCATCAAACGCGTGCGCATACTGCGTGGTGAACTGCTCGCGCTTGACCGATGACAGAATGGTGTCTTCAACTTCCTGCGCCGACGGCCAAATGTCGCGCAGGAACACCGGCCCGTCGGTTCCCTCGCCCAGCGGCTCGGTGGCCAGGTCGATATCCATTCGGCCGGCCAGCGCATACGCCACCACCAACGGAGGTGACGCGAGGTAGTTGAAGCGCGTTTGCGGATTGACCCGCCCTTCGAAGTTGCGATTGCCGGACAGCACCGCCGCCACATTCAGGTTGCCATTCTCGATGGCTTCACTGATCACGGCGGGCAGCGGACCCGAGTTGCCAATACATGTCGTGCACCCGTACCCCACCACGTTGAAGCCGAGCGTATTGAGCGACTCCATGAGTCCGGCTTTGTGGAAGTAGTCGGTGGCCACTTTCGATCCGGGTGCCATTGACGTCTTCACCCACGCCTTGCTGCGCAGTCCTTTGGACACCGCCTTCTGCGCCAGCAGCCCGGCCGCCAGCATCACGCTGGGGTTAGACGTGTTGGTGCATGAGGTAATCGCGGCGATAACGATATGACCGTGCTTGAGCGTGAACGATTCGTCGCGATACGAGCAGGAGACACCCTCTTCGGTCGTCACGGGCGCGCCTTCGGATACCATCGAGGCGGCGGGCGAACCCGCCGGTGCCGGTGCAGTGGCTGGCGCGGCCTTGGCCTGCGCGGCCAATTGCGCCGCAAGCGCTTCACGATACATCGCCTTGCTTTGCGACAATGGCACGCGATCCTGCGGGCGCTTGGGGCCAGCCAGACTGGGCACCACGGTGTTCAGGTCGAGTTCGAGCGTGTCGGTGAACACCGGATCGGGCGTGGCATCGGTGCGGAACAGCCCTTGCGCCTTGCAGTAGGCCTCTACCAGCGCCACCTGGTCATCACTACGACCCGACAGACGCAGATACTTGAGCGTCTCGGCGTCTACCGGGAAGAACCCCATCGTGGCCCCGTACTCGGGGGCCATGTTGGCGATGGTTGCGCGATCGGCCAAGGCCAGTGACGACAGGCCCGGTCCGTAGAATTCGACAAACTTGCCCACGACTTTCTTCTTGCGCAGCATCTCCGTGCAGGTGAGCACGAGATCGGTGGCCGTCGCACCAGCGGGCAACTTGCCATGCAGCCGAAAGCCGATCACGTCGGGAATGAGCATGCTCACCGGCTGACCCAGCATGGCCGCTTCTGCCTCAATACCGCCAACGCCCCAACCCAACACGCCAAGTCCGTTGATCATGGTGGTGTGCGAGTCGGTGCCAACCAGCGAATCGCAATACGCCAACGTGTCCGCCCCATCGGCGGCGGTAAACACCACCTGGCCCAGATACTCGAGATTCACCTGATGACAGATGCCGGTGCCCGGCGGCACCACGCGAAAATTCCGCAGCGCGGTTTGGCCCCACTTGAGGAACTCGTACCGTTCATTGTTGCGATCGAATTCCAGTGCGGTATTGAGCAGCAGTGAGGCTTCGGTGCCGTATTCGTCCACCTGCACGGAGTGGTCAATCACCAAATCGACCGGTTGCAGCGGATTAATGCGGGTGGGATCACCGCCAAGCGCCACCATGGCATCGCGCATCGCGGCGAGATCCACCACGCAGGGCACCCCCGTGAAATCCTGGAGCAGCACGCGCGCCGTGCGAAAGGCGATTTCCTTGTCCACCGGCGCCTTCACGTTCCAATGCGCCAGCGACTCCACGTCGGCACGTTTGACGAAGGCACCGTCTTCACCGCGCAGCAGGTTTTCGAGCAACACGCGCAGCGAGAACGGCAGGGTAGCGGCCGTGCTTCCGGGAAGCGCGTCCAGCGCGCTCAGGTGAAAGTATGCGTAGTGACGGTCGCCCACCGACAAGGTGGAACGGCTGCCGAACGAATTGGGATGCGACATGATTGAAATTGGTCCTGCGTGCGCCAGCCCCATGGGAGGTCGCACGCGTTTTGGACGGAGCCACTCATCGCGCCGCGGAGCCAGCTAGCTGCGGGCTCCCGGTACCGACGAGGCTTCTGGGAATATCGGCTGCGGTTCGTCATCACGCCACTTTTGCGCGGTGGGCACGGCCTTTATGGCGTTCACCGGGCAGCTGTGGACAAACGCGCCGTCGGCGGGAGACCATCGGTGGCGACGGGCCAGGGGGTAGGCCTTCTGCTCAGCGTCAAGCGCCATGATATCAGGCGCGCGCGTCACGCAGAGGGCGCACCCGGTACAGGTGTCGCGATCGACGATCACGTCGACCAGGCGTCGCGGAAAAATTCCGCCGGTCGCCCCCAGCGTGACATGCAGGTCGCGGAGGGCGTTGCGCGTGGCCGTGTAGCCCACCTCGAGCAGCTCTTCGACATGAGAAAAACTGAACCAGCCGATGTGGGAGACTTTGGGACGCACCAGCAGCATCGGCGGTGATTTCCACCGTTCGAGTGCGTGTTGCTGCTGCTCGTGCATCATCATCGTGGCGGCGCGCATGAAGATCGAGGCGAAGCCCTGCGCCGCCACACCGGTGGCAACCGGAACGTCCGCAATGCCGACATCAACGGCTATGATGGCATCGACTTCCTGCGCGGCGATGGCCACCGGGAGATTGTCGGTTGTGCCGCCATCGATGCAATGTCGTCCGCCCACCACACCCGGCGGGAAGAAGCCGGGCAACGCGCACGACGCGTACACGGCGTCGCGCACGCGCACATCGGAAAAACCCGGACGACCGAAGACCACCGGAACCCCGCGGTCGATATCCACAGCGGTGACGAGCAGCGGGATGTTGAGATCCGCGAAGGAGCCTTCGGCGACCATCTCGTCGCACAGCGCCCGCAGAGGCGCCTCGAGATAGATGGAGCGCGACAGCATGCGTTCCATGAGCATGCCAAGGTGGTTGATGCGAAAGAGGTCGCGCCGACGGAAGCGCGTTGCCCGCGCGGTCATCTGCGCGACCGACATACCCGATGCGGCCGCGGCCGCGATCATGGCGCCGATGCTGGTGCCGGCGTAGAGGCACGGAAGGATTCCCGCTTCATCGAGCGCGCGAAGCGCACCGATGTGGGCGAGGCCTTTCATCGCGCCGCCGCCCAGCACCAGACCGATGCGTGGCATTCGCTCGGGCAGTACCGCCCTGCGCGACCGTGGAGTTTTGGTCACCCGTTCCGCCGAACGCGGTTCACATCGGCACTCATCCCTGCGGTGATCGGTTGCGGTATTGTGCTGGGCATTCGCACCCTGCTGTAGAAGACGACGACACGCATCGCGAAAGCGCAACGGCGATTCTGTGGACCGCCTGCTTCGCGGTTGAGGCGTAGACGAACAAGATGGCGCGCGCGCCCGCTGGCGTCAGCCCCCGCAACGCGGCGGTTCTGGACCTCCGGCTGTCCGCTGATCACTTTTCACCGCGTGACCCACACCGATCCGCTGCTCCGTTTCCGCGACGAATTCCCGATTCTCGCGACGTCCACCTATCTCGTTTCGAACTCGCTGGGCGCGATGCCGCGCACGGTGCCGGACAAACTGGCGGAATACACCGGGCAGTGGCGCACACGCGGTGTGCGCGCGTGGGCCGAGGGATGGTGGGAACTGCCCGTCACCATGGGTTCGCACATCGCACCGCTGATTGGCGCCGCGCCGGGAGAGGTGGTGATGGTTCCTACGGTCACGCAGGCCATGAGCAGTGTGCTCAGTGCACTCGATTTCCCGCCAGATCGCAACGAAGTGGTGATGACGGCACTCGACTTTCCCTCGGTGCGTTACGCGTACGATGCGCTGGCGCCGCGGTTGGGCGCTCGGGTGACGGTCGTGCCGACCGACGATGGCATCGGGATTCCACTGGACCGGTTGCTGTCCGCGATCACGGAGCGCACGCGTCTGGTGGCTATCTCGCACGTACTGTTTCGATCGGCGTATGTGCTCGACGTGGCCGCCGTGTGCGCGCGGGCACGCGCCGTCGGTGCCATCGTGGCGCTCGACGCATATCACAGCGTGGGGGTGATGCCGGTAAACGTCCATGCGCTCGGCGTCGAATTCCTGTGCGGCGGTGTCCTCAAGTGGCTGTGTGGCGGACCGGGCGGTTGTTTTCTGTATGCGTCGGCTTCGGCCAACGAGCGGTTCGCTCCGGCGCTGACCGGATGGCAAGCGCATCGCAACCCGTTCGCCTTTGCTGATGCGATGGAGCCCGCACCGGGCAGTTGGCGCTGGCTGGGCGGAACGCCGGTGGTCCCGGCGCTGTTCGCGGGCATGGAAGGTCTGCGGTTGGTAGCGGAGGCGGGGATGGAGCGAATCCGGGCGAAGAGTATTCGGCAAACATCATGGCTGATTGAGACCGCCGATGCGCGAGGCTGGCGGGTGAGTGCGCCACGGGACGCTGCGCGTCGAGGAGGCACAGTGGCGTTTGACGTGCCCCATGCCGCCGAGGTCGCGCGGGCGCTGCTCGCCCGCGATGTGGTGATCGACTACCGACCCGGGGCGGGAATTCGTGTGGCTCCGCACTTCTATTCGACGGATGACGAATTGCAGATATGTATTTCCGCGATCGACGAGATTCTCGCGACGGGAGCCTGGACGACGTTTGTCGGCGTGAACTCGACGGTCAGTTAAGCCGGAGGGGTGAGCAGGTGCAGGGGTGAGGGTGGAGCGGTCAGCGGTGAGGGTAGAGTCGCTCTGGCGCCAAATCGTTGATATCACCAACTTCCGCTCGTTCCTTGGCGCCCCCTCACCCAGAGACGCATGAACTCGCCAACGCATCATCCGCCGAAGAAACTCCGGAAGCAGTACACGAATGCGCAGTATCCGATGGTGGTCATGAAGTTCGAAGACGGACATGAGATCAAGGTGTACCAGAACACCGGAAAAGTATTCGATGCCTGGGCCGGCGAGACGGTCAAGTTGATGGCGGTGTACGATCCCACGTCGAAGGAGTGGGAGTTGATCGAGGCGCGAAAGAGCGACACGTTCGAAGACGCGCCGGCCGGGTCCTGAACGCCTCGTGTCGGAGCGCCGCCTGACGCTGCGGTATACCGCCGTCGTCGCTGACGCGCTCGCGCGCGGCGACGCCATCGTGGCGCTTGAGAGTTCGGTGCTCGCGCAGGGTCTCACGCCACCGTTCAATCGGGAAGCGGCCCAACGCATGTGCGAGGCGGTGCGGCGGTCGGGCGCGGTACCAGCGATCACGGCCATCGACGGTGGTGTCCCGGTGCTGGGGCTCGAACCCGACGTACTGGAGCGATTCCTCAGGTGTGTCGGCGTGCGCAAGGTGTCCGGGCGCGATCTCGCCGCGGCTATGGCCGACGGCGTTGACGGTGCGACCACGGTTGCCGGCACGTTGGCCCTGTGCGCCCTTGCGGGTGTCGAGGTATTCGCGACCGGTGGCATTGGCGGAGTGCATCGTGATGCACCATTCGATGAGTCAGCCGACCTTCAGGAACTGTCGCGTGTGAACGTTCTGGTCGTGTGCGCGGGAGCAAAGTCCATTCTCGATTTGCCGGCGACGCTCGAACGATTGGAATCATTGGGTGTTCCGGTCGTGGGCTACCAGACTCGGGAATTGCCGGGTTTCTTCACAGCGCACACGGGCCTGTCGTTGAGTGCCTGCGCGGAGAGTCCCGAACAGATCGCGCGGCTGTGGCGCGCGCATCTGACGTTGGGCCGACCAGGTGCCATGCTGGTTGTCCAGCCACCTCCTGCGCCATTTGCACTGGATCCGATACTGGTGGAAGAGGCGATCGCTGCAGCGATCGGCGCCGCCGCGGTGCAGGGTATCCGTGGTGCCACCGTCACACCCTTTCTGTTGGCGGAGGTGCAGCGTCGTACATGCGGCGCATCGGTGCAGACGAATCTTGCCTTGTTGGAGGCCAACGCCGCCTTGGCTGGCGAGATTGCCGTTGCGCTGGAACGGTTGCGCAGATAGTGACAAGAGGTTGAACTTCGCACGAAGCGCACGGTACTATCCGGTAACCCGCCCGCTCCGGAGGATTTTCCAGCAATGCCCACTCCGTTCCTGAGTTCTGAGGAGTACGACGAGCGTGCTCATGCCCTGTACAACGAAGGGCAGTACGATGACGCCCTCGAGCTGCTGCGCGAGGGATTGGCGGTGTACCCCAACGCCGTCGAGCTGCAGGTTGGCGTGGGATACGCCCGACTGGCCCGCGACGA
>JANOKE010000610.1:0-1534 GCA_031419135.1 Gemmatimonadaceae bacterium | reverse complement strand
CGTTGCCACTGCGCGCGCATGCCGGCGGCGTGCTCCTTTGCATCGGCGAGTTCACGCTCCAGCGCCGCACGGCGTTCAATCGAGGCGAGATCAGTTTCCTTGCGGAGTGCCTGCCGTTCGATTTCCAGTTGCACAATGCGCCGTTCAACTTCATCGATCACCTGTGGCACGGAGTCGATCTCGATGCGCAGTCGCGACGCGGCTTCGTCGATCAAGTCGATGGCCTTGTCGGGCAGGAATCGATCACCGATATAGCGATTGGAAAGCGTAGCCGCCGCCACCACGGCGCCATCGGTGATGCGCACGCCGTGGTGCGATTCGTAGCGCTCCTTGAGTCCGCGCAGAATGGCGATGGTGCTCTCCACGCTGGGCTCGCCAACAAATACGGGTTGGAATCGGCGTTCCAGGGCCGCGTCCTTTTCCACGTGCAGGCGATACTCGTCGAGTGTAGTGGCGCCAACTACGCGCAACTCACCGCGCGCCAGCATGGGCTTGAGCATGTTGCCGGCATCCATGCTGCCTTCGGCCTTGCCGGCGCCCACGATGGTCTGCATTTCGTCGATGAACACGACATACAGGCCTTCGGCGGCGGTGATTTCCTTGAGCACGGCTTTCAACCGCTCTTCGAACTCACCGCGGAACTTGGCACCGGCAATGAGCGCGCCCATGTCGAGCGACACGAGTCGCTTGTTGCGCAGCCCCTCGGGCACGTCTCCGCTGATGATGCGCTGGGCGAGGCCTTCAGCCATGGCGGTTTTGCCGACGCCGGGCTCACCGATCAGCACGGGATTGTTCTTGGTGCGGCGTGACAGCACCTGAATAACCCGGCGAATTTCCTCGTCACGACCAATGACGGGATCCAGCTTGCCGCGCCGAGCGGCGTCGGTGAGATCGCGGGTGTAGCGCTGCAGTGCCTGATACTGCTGTTCCGGCGATTGATCGGTAACCTTGTGCGCGCCGCGCACGAGTTTGAGCGCATCGAGCAGTGCCTGCCGGTTGGCTCCCATCGTGGCCAGCAGTCGACTGCTATCAATGCCTTTGACGTCGGCGAGCGACAGCAGCAGATGCTCGGTGGAGATGAATTCATCGCCAAGCAGTTTGGCTTCTTTCTCGGCGGCATCGACCACCTGTGTGAGCTCGCGGCTGTACGACGGCTGGGCATCGCTCTGTTTTGCGTATCGACCGGCTTCCAGATCGACGGCGGCGCGCAACGCGGTGACGTTCACGCCGACTTTTTGGAGAATCGGTACGACAATGCCCTCGTCCTGCGACAGGAGTGCGAGAAGCAGGTGCAGGTCGTACACCGACGGATTGCCGGCCTTGCGGGCCAGTGCGACGGCATCGTTGAGCGCTTCGGCGCTCTTCACGGTCAGGCGATCGGGATTGATCATATGCTGGGAAGTTGGCAACTGGTGTGCCGAGCGCAATCGGCCAGAACTGCAGGACGCGTTATCGTGAACGATGCACCGCGCTGCAGCTATGGCACGCCCTACGGTCAATACAACAAAATGGCGCGCCGGGTCCGCTCACCCGG
>JANOKE010000609.1:0-1035 GCA_031419135.1 Gemmatimonadaceae bacterium | reverse complement strand
CAAAACTGGTCGGCCACTCGATTTTCGGTTGACCCTGCGCGTTCAGCTGGCTCCACTTCACGGTCTTCGCCGCGTCGATCTCGTTTTGCGAGATGTACTGACTGGGCACCAACTCGGCCACATCCAGCCCACGCGAAATCTCCGAGCTCACGATGCTGCCGTTATACCAGTACACCGACCACGAGCCACCACTGGCCATGCGCGTCGCGTCGACCGGTCCGCGATCGAACGAGGCGATTTCCTTGGGGTTGGCCGCGTCGGTCCAATCGAATACCGAGATGCCACCCTGATACCACGACTGTACCATCACGTCGCGACCCGGAATCGGGATGAGCGAGCCGTTGTGGGCCACGCAGTTTTCGTTCGACGTCTGGTAGGTGGGGATCTTGTAGTAGCTCTTGAACACCAGCTTCCGGTTCACGATGGCGAAGATCGCGTTGGCACCCCACTCCGGCTTGTCACCGGCGCGACACTTGGGCCCCCCGCCGCCGCCCCATTCGTCGGAGAACAGCATCTGCGTGCCATCGTTGTTGAACGTGGCCGAGTGCCAGTACGCGAAGTTCGAATCGGCGGCGGCATCCAAGCGAACCGGCGCGAGTGGGTTGCTGATGTCGAGCAGCAGACCATGACCTTCACACGCGCCGCCGGCCAATCCAAGCGACGGGTACACCGTGATGTCGTGGCACTGGGAGCGCTCGCTCACGGCGCCATTGCCGAGAGCGGCACCGGTAGGCGCCGCCGCGAACATGCGGTTGAGGGCACCCTGCACCGCTCCGCGCACCGCGGTGCTGTCGGCGCTGTTGGGTGTGGCGCCCCCACGTGCCTTCATGACACTGTCAAGCATCGGCCGCACGAGTCGCGCTGGCGCTATCATGTCTGCACCTGACTGCGGATTTTTGGCGATAAACCCGCCGTTGGTCCGAGCCGCAGCCAAATCGGCAACGGCTGCCTCCTTGTCGGCATCGGAGGGCCCGTGACTGGTCGCTTCCTTCAGTCCGGCAAAGATGTTGGCGCGACCCACCACGGCGGCCTGCG
>JANOKE010000608.1:0-7146 GCA_031419135.1 Gemmatimonadaceae bacterium | reverse complement strand
GCTCGGCAACTTCACACCGTCGATCGCAAACATCTCGCGCCCAATCAACCCCTGGCCGTCACAGACGGCGAGCACCGCGGCAAACACCTGCGCAATGTCGTCGCGCAGCGTGCTGACGAAGTGCGCGATCGTGGTGAAATGCGGGGCGTTCATGCCGCACAGCGCCATGAACGTCACGTCCTGGCACACCCGTTCGATCGCCCGACTCCGCACGATGCCCTGCGAGTAGGCGAAGAGTACGACCTTGAGCAACATGGCGGGCGGGTACGCCGGCGCGCCCGTCGCGTCATTCCGGAACCGGGCATCGAAGTGCGCCAGGTCGACGTCGTGGTCGAGCAGGTGGTTCAACGCGTGCTCAAACGTCCCGGGGAGCAGCTGACGGGCCAGGTCGACGCTCAAGAACTGCGGGTTGGTATCGAGGGACTTGTAGCGGGCCATGGCGGGCTCTCGACAGCGGGTCGCAACGGCATCACCTTCGATGCCGCTGACACCCACCACGCCGCGCTGGCCGCTCGGCACTGTCGTCGCTGGTGGATGACAGCCGCTCACCCGTCGCTCCACGCCGCGTATCCCGTGTCATACGTTGATGACTTGGGACTCCCGCGACTGAGCGCCCGCTGAACCTCAACTCACCGAACCGCCGGATGCGGACCTTCTCCTACTCCCTATCCCGATTGAGCGTTCGCGGCAGAACCAAGCGTTAGCCCGCCGCTGACTGGATTGGACGCGGGACGAGACTTGCGCAGATGTATATACACCAGCATATTGCAACTGTGCGATTCACTTGGGATCCTCGCAAGAGCGCCCGAAATCTCGAGGAACGCGGCTTCGACTTCGCGTTTGCTACGGCGATCTTTACCGGGCCGACGGTGGAGCGCATCGACGCTCGGCGCGACTATGGCGAGGTGCGGCGCATCGCCGTGGGCCGGTTTGCGTCGGTGATCCTAACTGTTGTCTACACCGACCGTGTCGCCACGAACGGCACGCCAGAACGCCGCATCATTTCTGCCCGAGTGAGCAAACGCCGTGAGCGCAAAACCTACGAGCAAGCGTATCCGGAAGCCTGACGTGCCTTCGGTCGGTCGCGCCGACCTCGCGCGGCTTCGTCGCATGACCGACGCCGAAATCGAGCGGACGTCGCCGACGGAACTGAAGAATCTGCCGAAAGACTTCTGGGATTCGGCCGAACTGGTCCCAGCCGTCGTGAAGGAACCGATTTCTTTGCGCGTCGACACCGACGTGCTCCTGTGGTTTCGTACGCAGGGGCCGCGCTACCAGTCGCGCATGAATGCCGTGCTGCGCGCGTACATGCGGGCGAAGGCGGCATTGCCGAAGAAACACCCGGCAGTATCGCGCCGCGCGGGCTAACAGTCCTAACGAGTTTGCTGTCAAGGGCACGCGTGTTTCTGGCGACGCATGCACGCAGTTCACGCGTCGGCGATGTGGCGGTGGTACGACCTGCGATGGCACGTCGCGGAAGCATCGGACCCAACATCCACGTGCCCGTGGCGATCACACAGTCCTGCGAGCCTCGCGGCTCAGATGTTCACGGTCGACATGCGGTGGGCGTGGTCTTTCGCACGACGGCGTTCGACGCGTGGCTCAAAGCCTTGCGGGATCCTATCGGTAAGGCGCGCATCTTGGCGCGAGTCCGATCCGCCGAGATCGGCAACTTTGGAGACAGCAACGCCGTTGGCGAGGGGGTCTACAAAATGCGCATTCACGTTGGCCCTGGCTATCGCGTGTACTACTGTCGGCGGGGCGAGCTGACCTGCTCTTGTGTGGCGGCGACAAGTCTTCTCAACGTCAAGATATCCGCCAGGTGGCGAAAGGTGCTCAAGTTCTTCGCCCTGACCGGCCTGGCCGTCCTGATCTCGGCGGTGGCCGGGCGGGCGTGGTTCTACGGGTTCTTGGGTCTGGGCTCGGCCTTCGTTCCAGTCGTCCACGGGTGGTGGCTGCCGCGGAACGGGATCAACCCTTGGACCGGCGAGCCGCGGGAGCGGTACTACCAGTTGCGGGGCTGGAAGGTGAAGGCCCGCGCCGAACCGGACGCTAGCAGCAGACACCGCCGCGTGACAGGTTTCTGGGACTCCAAGCTCTCCGGCGCGGTGGTGCTGCCGAGCTTTGTCGCTAGACCGACCACGACCTTCACATTGTTGTTGAGCAGTGCCATCAGCGGAGAGCAGCCATGACTACGAAAAAGATTGATTGGAGGATCGTCGGGATAGCGTTGATTCCAGCGGTCGGGCTCAGCATCGCGGTCATACTGCTCGGCGGCGTGTTCGGTTTCGCGGAATCGGCCGCTAATCGAGTGTCGCAGATCGTGTTCTTCCCGGCGTTCCTTGGCGCCTACCACTACACTAAACGTCGGCGCTCTGCGACACCTGCTTGAGGGATGCGCTGCTACCGGGTGAGATCTCGATGGCAACACTCCGCGCGCGGGCGGTCTAACGATGCCTGGCGCTGATGGCCGCGCTATTGATGGCGGCCACATGGAGCGAGGCCACGGGTGCCGACGGAATTTTCGACGATGAATCCTGCGGATATTCGCCGGTCAGCGTGTCGCCACGCCGGAGCGGCAAGAATTGGATTCGTCTGGAGTGCGCTCATTCCAGGATCGGGGATTGGATCGTCATGCGGACCGACGTACCCGCGCCACGAGTTGGCGAGGCGACGCAAATCGCCGCCAGTCGACAAGCTCCGTGGCGAGCACCATCGCGCTCGCTGTGCACGTGCAATCCGCGAAAACCTTGCAGCGTCGCCACCGCCGGAGCGTACGCGGGCGTCAACGCGAGTTTCGCGATGCGGGAATCCAGCGCGTCCCGCCGCGAGCGTTTGTATTCGAGCAGCGCGAAGTACTCGCCAGGCACGAGACGCTCTGCCAATGCGTGCGGCGAGGTCGCGCCGGTCAATTGCCGCAGTCAGAGGAAGTGAGCTGGTCGCCAGTGGATACCGGCGCGATAGATGAAGCCGCGCCGCGCGAGAAACTTGAGGAGGTAGTGCCGCGACTTGACGACTTCGCGTTGCAGCGTCGCGCGGCACCGCACAACATCGCGGACGCGTTCCCTTCGCGTCACTCGGAATCCGAATCGTCGTCAGTTCCCCCGCGCGGTACAACCGCGCCAGTCTGCCCGGCATCGTACTTGTCGTGCTTCCGCTGCACGCAGGGCTTCACGGGAATCAAGGAAGGGGCAATCACATCGCAGTGGTAGCCCCAGCCCTGCATGGCGCGCTGCAGCACGTAACCCGCGCCGCTCGCTACCATAACAGGCGCGGAGATCGCCGTCCTTCGCGTGGCTTTTTCGACTGACCAGTCGGCTCTGTTCGAGCACCGAGAGGTGCTGCACGAACGATGGGAGTTGCATGTCGAACGGTGACGCCAGTTCGCTGACGGTGGCTGGCCCGACGGACAGGTGCTCCAGGACTTTCCGCCGAGTCGGGTTGGACAAGGCATGAAAAACTGCGTCAGCGGCTGCGGAGTGAGCCATTTCCGACTCCATCCAAATGCTGGGGTTTGCGATCTGACCGAGATATTCTACAACCGGATAATACTTTTGTAAATACCTAAGTATTGCCGTCTTGGACGCGCCAACAACTCACACGGAGTCGAGAGCTCGGGCGAAGACGGCTTCATTCACATCGACGCGACTCTTCAAAGCACGTTAAAGCACGTGAGAACTCACGATGGGCCAACCGTACCACACCCATCTCCACTTCTTGCGTGACGGCGGTCGCGCCTCCGTGCGCCAAGCGAGCAACCGCCGCGTGATCGTGCGCCGCGTCATCATTCGCGCTACTCTATAGCGCGCCCAACCCGTGCGCCCGCGACGTCGCTTTCGTCGAGCCCTACGGTTTCGTCAACGTCGCGCGGTATGCGTTGATCGCGTGGATCGTGGCCGTCACGCGTACATCGGCGACCTTGCGGCCGAGGTCTTGCAACCAAACGAGCGACTGGAACTTGATGCCGTTGATCTCTGCCTGGCCAGCCTTCACGCGCTGCTCGAAGCGGATCGACTGCGGGTCGGCGAGGGCCATCGTGGCGTCGATGCCGAGTTCCTCATGCAGGCCGCTGGTTCCCGAACTCGCGCCGATCTTGATCCCTTCGGGGATCTTGAGCTCATTCTGGATGTACGGCTGGACCACGCTGGTGTGGTTGTAGAACTCGGGGATGTGCTTGAAGGAGACCCTGTCCGGACTGCTGGCGAAGATCTTGGTGAGTGAGTCGGCGGCAGTCTGCATGCCGCGCGCGTTCCCGCCGCTGTCGCCCATGTAGAAGACCTCCTTGAAGCCCATGCTGCGCAGGTAGTTGCCCATGTCGTAGAGCAGCGACGCGTACGTTGCCTGCGTGATCATCGGGCCCGCTCGGCCGGGCTGGATGTTGGCGCCGGCATTGCCCGGCTCGAGCGTGACGAGCGGAGCCACCAGCGTCTTTCCCATCCTCCGGGCCATCATCTCACCAAGGAGCTTGATGTTGATGTTGTGCTTGTTCATCTGGAGGTTGCCGTCGTTGTTCTCCACTCCGCCAGTCATGATCAGCACAGTCGTGTAGCCGTCCTTGATCATATCGCGGAACTCGGGCTGCGTGAGCTCCTCGATCCACACGGTGTTGATGCCGTCGATGGTACGGGGCTTGTTCGCAGCCGCCTGCCGGGCCGCCTGAGCCGCAGGGTCCGCGCCACCGGCGCCGCCACCCCGTTGTTGCGCCGAGGCGCCCACTGCGAACAGCGGCATCGTCAACAGAACCATGAGCATTGTTCGCATCACGTCTCCCCTCCAGGGGCAAGGGCTAAGTCGCTCCGGAAAACCGAAGCAAAAAGTACGGGCGTCTAAGACAGGTTGCCTGGGGGCCGGAGCATCCGCCGCCGCCTGAATCTGGCGGAAGGAGCCGCGGGCTGCCACCCGGGCTGTGTGGAGGTTGATCCCGTGCGCTTCGCGCGCATTGTTTCATGTTGCTGAAGCTGAACCCAAACGTTTCACCGGCTGAGCGACAAGTCCATGGTCGAAGTCAGGGCGTATGATCCCGAATGGCCACGCACGTTCGAGCGCATTCGCGCTGATGTCTGGCCAGCCATCCAGCACGCGGCAATGAGCGTGGAGCACGTGGGCAGCACTTCCGTTCCCGGGCTCCGCGCGAAGCCTGTCATCGACGCTTGCATAGTGGTTGCCTCGCGGCGCGATATTCCGCACGTCGTGAAAGCCCTCACAAAGATTGGGTACGTCCACCGCGGCGATCTGGGCGTGCCAGATCGCGAAGCGTTCACGCACCCGGCCGCATTCCCCAAGCACCATCTCTACGCGAGCCACCGAGGCAGCGTCAGCTTGAAGAATCATCTGGGTCTGCGCGATTACCTCCGTGCCCATCCTGAAACCGCCCTCGCATACGGCGACTTGAAGGAGTCGCTCGCGAGGCAATTCCCCGAGGATATCGACAACTACATCGCCGGAAAATCCGAATTCATCCTGGGCGTCCTCAAGCAGGTCGGCCTCCCCGATGAGGATCTCGCGGAAATCACGCGCATCAATCAACCCGACAGTCTCGCACGGAAGACATCGCCATGAACCACGCCACGACTACGCGCCTCCGGCGATCTTTCGCTCAACCACCGCGGTCACCCTGCGACGTAGCCGCGACGGCGGTCGCCTGCCGCATGAGTGGATCGCCGAATGTCGCGATGCGCTGCCACGATGTGTCGCGACCAACCCGAAGTGCGACGAGTCCGTTGCCCTGGGCCGTCGCGAGCGTGTTTCTCGACGCCCACACATGCGTGCCAGCTCCACGGTACACCGACGCGAGCGTGGTGATGCGTCCCGTACCGAGGTCGTACTTGCGAATGTCGAGCGGCGTGCGCGCGTTGTCGGCCGTTGTCTTCACGTAACTGATCGCGCGTTCGCCGGGCACCTCGCGCACGACCGCCGAGATCGCGCTGTCGATGACGGTCGTGCGATTCGTCGCCGGGTCGAACAGGGCGAGTGTCCACACGGGCGACCGGGGTTGCACCAACACATATCGGCCATCGCGAAGCTCGGTGTAGTAGCCGACGGTGTCGGGCACCGGGAGCAGGCTGCGCAGTGGTGTCCCGTCGCTCGCGTAGAACCAGACGCCCATCTCCTTGAACAACGTCGCGGGTTGCCAGCGCACTGCGACGAGCTCGCCATGCGCGTTGATCGTCGGCGAGTTCTCGTTCTCGGGTGTTCGCGTCACGCGCGTTTCGACGAGCGAGCCGAGGTCCATTCGGTACACGTCGCTGCGCGCGGACGATCCGGCGTCTCGCGTTGCCGTGTAGAGAACCGCCCGTCCTTGCGGCGTGAACGCTGGCTGCGAGGGTCCGCCACCGATCGAGTCGCGCGTGATCCTGACTGGCGCGCCGGCGATGAGCCGGTCTCCCTGCCACGTGAGGGAAACCGACCAGAGGCTGTTGGAGTTCTGCGCCGCGGCGGATTGAGCGGCGGCGACCACGAGGGCGAGTGCAAGAGTAGTGCGAGGCATTCTTTTTCGAGGCTGGTGTGCGCGGCCAACAGAAGACTCGCCAAAATGTTGCATCGTCGCATGCAACAACGTAAGGCGCGGCCGTGATCGTGAGGACGCGACACGCGATTGGAGTGCCAGGTACTTTTCCCACAACCTGACGTTAGCTCGCTGACGATTTTTCAGTACATTCAGGTTGAGTCATGTCGCCGTTCATGGTATCCCTCACGCTACCGATGCCCGTCGGCGGGGCGTTCGCGATGCGGCCGTCTCGGAAGCCTCTCACCACCACCCTACCTCAGACGTTCTATGAAGCGAGTCACTGGCATCGGCGGCATCTTCTTCAAAGCCAAAGACCCTATCGCACTGCAGGCTTGGTACAAGCAGCACCTCGGAATCGATGTGCAAGCATGGGGTGGCACGGCTTTCACCTGGACCGACGATGAAGGTAAGCCGGTTGCCGGAACAACCGTCTGGTCCATTGGTTCGGAGCAGAGTGACCAGTTTGCGCTCAGCACGGCAACGTTCATGGTCAATTACCGTGTGGAGGATCTCCACGCCTTGGTCAAAGTCTTGCGCGAAGAAGGCTGCAATGTTCTCGACAAGATCGACGATTCCGAGTACGGGAAGTTTGCCTGGGTCATCGATCCGGAAGGAAACAAGGTAGAACTCTGGCAACC
>JANOKE010000607.1:0-15091 GCA_031419135.1 Gemmatimonadaceae bacterium | reverse complement strand
CGATCTGGCAATCCTGATCCAGACCATCGAACATCTCGCCTCGCCCCCGCAGATGCTGCTGAACGTGCGACGTTTGTTGCGTCCGGGCGGGCGCGTCGTGATTGTCACGGACAACACAGATTCCCTGGATTTCCGGCTGTTCCACAAACGCTATTGGGGCGGGTATCATTTTCCGCGCCATTGGAATCTGTTCAATCGGCAAACAATTCGCCGGCTGGCCGAAAAAACGGGCTTTGAGGTGCATACGTTGCGAACGCAGGTCAGTCCGGTGAATTGGACGTATTCGATACGCAACGCTTTGTCGGATCGTGGCTTTCCGCAGTGGGTGGTGGAACTGTTCAGCCTCAAGTCTCCTATAGCACTCGGTGTGTTCACCATTTTTGACACGATGCACCAATTCGCCGGACGCGGTGCCTTGCTCAACGCCATTCTCCGACGCCCAGAGTCACCGGGGGGGGATCATTCATGAAGACCCAACCCCCGATCGTCATTCTGGGCGGCGGATTGGCCGGCCTGACGGCCGCCAGCTATCTGCGACAACACAACGTGCCGGTGTTGTTGTTTGAAGCAGGTAGCAAGATTGCCGGACTGGCGCAGAGTTTTCATGACGATGACGGATTTACCTACGACTTCGGAGCGCACTTCATTACTAATCGGCTCGCGAAGGCCGTAGGGATTTCGCAACAGTGCCGCACGGTGCATCACTACGCGGAAACAGTGTGGCTGGACGGGAAGTCATACGGCTATCCATTCGGTCTGATGCGGGTTCCGCGCATGACCGCGGGTGGCCTGGCGGCGAAGTTGCAGCTGTCGAAAAGCACGCCCACAACGGCCGCCGAGTGGTTTCGCGCCAGCTATGGACACGCATTGGCCAACGAGGTCGCGATTCCGCTCACCGAAGCCTGGTCGGGCGCATCAGCGGCGGCGCTATCGCCGGCTGTGGGTGACGGTATTTCCAGCGGCATCGCCAATACGCTCTGGCTCAAACTTGCCTCACGCGTGACCAACCGCGCGGTGGCGTGCGGGTACAGTCATGAACTGCCCGAAAAAGCCAGCGTGTATCATGTGTATCCCGAAGGCGGCATCGGGTCGCTCTGTCAAAAGCTGGCGGAGAATCTGGATGGTGTTGTCAAGCTGGAATCGCCCGTGGAAAAGATCCTGGTGCAGGAGAATATCGCGGTCGGCGTGCGCGTGAACGGAAAAAACATCGAGGCGGCCGCCGTTGTGAGCACGGCGCCAATCAATGTGCTGGGCAAAATTGTCGAAGGCTCAAACCGTTTGGACCATCTGACACGGTTTCGCTATCGACCAATGGTGTTTGTCAATCTGCGACTGAATGGTCGTGGACTCCTGCCCGATGTCGTTACCTGGACACCGGAAAGTCAATTTCCTTTTTTTCGGCTTACGGAAACGCCACTGTCGATGCCTTGGTTGGCACCAGCGGGGAAGACCATCATTACGGTGGACATCGGCTGTGAGAAAGGCGACGCGCATTGGCAAATGTCGGATGAGGCACTTGGGGAACTCTGCGTCGAACATCTCAAACCGCTCATTGCCGATGTCCGACAGCGCTACGAGGGTTGTCGAGTAATGCGAACGCCGATCGCGTATCCGGTGTTCTTGCGCGAGTATGAAGCGGAACGGCAGGCATTCGCGGTCGGAACGGGCATTGAGAAACTCCACAGCATCGGACGGAACGGCGAATTCAAGCACATCTTCATGGAAGATGTGTACGAGCGCACAAAGCGAAAAATGCAGAACGTATTGACCGAGCAGCGCGTATTGACCAAATAGAAGTACCTGAGTGCCCCGGACTCAGGTATTTGGCGAACCGGTGGGCTCCCGGTCAAACGGCGCTTCGGCATCAATGACCTGTCGCTTCGACGATTCACCATGCAGCTTTACTGGTTGTGGGCAGGGCGAATCCGTTGGGGTCATTGGGCAACACAGGACAGGGTCGCATGAGTCGTCGATTAGTTCGACCTCGATCACCGCAGCGGGTTGCGATCGGGCTGTTGGCCCTGCTCGTGACCGCGGCCTGTCGCACAGGTGCCCCCGTGCGCGGAGCCGTTGACACAGCGCCGAGGCGTGGCGGCACCGTCGTGGCGGCCAAGGCCAATTCCGCAGATGTCCACTTCATGTCGGGGATGATCCCCCATCACGCGCAGGCCGTGCTGATTGCCGGCTGGGCCGCTTCCCATGGTGCGCGACCGGACATCGTTCGTCTCTGCGAGCGGATCGTTGTCGGTCAGGCAGACGAAATCGCGCTCATGCAGATGTGGCTGCGTCAGAAGGGTGCGCCCGTACCGGACGCGAAAGCGACGCACATGAAAATGACCATGAACGGCATGGAACACGACATGCTCATGCCGGGCATGCTGTCGCCTGAGCAACTCGCGGAGCTGGACACATCCCGAGGTTCCACTTTTGACCGCCTGTTCCTGCAGGCCATGATCCGGCACCATCAGGGAGCGATCAGCATGGTCGACGAGTTGCTGGGCTCTGAGGGTGCGGCGCAGGACGATGTCGTCTACAAGTTTGCGTCGGACGTGTACGCCGATCAAACCACCGAAATCACCTTCATGCAGAAAATGCTTGAGACGATCCCCACCAGTCCAGGCGTGTAAGATCAACCATCCGGGCTCCGCTTCGCGCGGTGCACCGCCACCTCAACGGACACTGTCACGTGAAATCCTCTCGCCTCGTATCCGCAGCGCTCGTCCTCGGCGCGTTGTACAGTGCCGCATGCGCATCATCCAGTTCGACGTCGTCGAGCTCGGCCGCCGGTGCCGGTCCGATGATGGCACCCAACATGTCCACCTCGCCGCCCAGTCCCGATCCACGAGTGGGGCTTCGCGCAGGCACCATGGCCCCGTGGTCCAAGGACACGGCGAAGCGCGTAATTGTGCAGCCTGCGGCTGAAGTGCCGTGGAACCTGCGTTTGGTGTCCAACAGCAAGTCGCCCGAGCCGTTCACAGGCACCACCAATTCCGACCTGGCCTTCATCGGCAAGTACGTCATTCAGGGCAATTACGATGGATACCAGGTCTGGGACATTTCGAATCCGGCCAAGGTGAAGAGTGCGATGACGTATGTCTGTCGCGGATCGCAGAGCGATGTTTCGGTTTTCAAGAATCTCCTGTTCGTTTCGGGCGAGGCCACCAGCGGTCGCGTGGATTGCGGTCTGCAGGGCGTGGTGGACTCCGTCAGTCACGATCGGTTCCGAGGCATTCGTGTGTTCCGCTACGACAATATCGCCAATCCGAAGTACGTGGCGAGTGTGCAGACATGCCGTGGATCGCACACCCACACGGTGGTGGTTGATCCGAAGGACGACAAGAACGTGTACATCTATGTGTCCGGTTCGGCTGGTGTGCGATCGGCCTCCGAGATGCCCGGTTGCCTGAGTGCGCCCGCCGATCCGAACTCGTCGCTGTTCCGCATTGAAGTGATTCAAGTGCCGATCGATGCGCCCGAAAAGGCGAGCATCGTGGGATTCGGCCGTATTTTCAACGACTTGGGCCCGCGGCCCGTGCACGCCGATCCGATCGATACGAGTGCCGGCCGAGGCGGTCGTGGTGGCGCCGGCCGTGGGGGAGCAGCCGGCGCAGCAGGCGCAGGTGCGGCGGCTGGACGCGGGGGACGTGGTGGCGCAGGGCCGGCGCTGCCGCCGGGCATGCGCGCGGGGCCCAACCAATGTCATGACATCACCGTGTATCCGGCCATCGGGCTCGCCGGTGGTGCGTGTGGTGGCTACGGCCTGCTGCTGGACGTTCGCGATGTCAAGAATCCCAAACGCATCGCGGCCGCCGCCGACTCGAATATGTCGTTCTGGCACTCGGCGACCTTCAGCAATGACGGATCGAAGGTGTTGTTCAGCGACGAGTGGGGCGGCGGTTCCGCGCCGCGTTGCCGTGCGACCGACAAATACGAGTGGGGGGCGAACGCCCTGTTCACGATTGTGAACAACACGATGCAGTTCAAGAGTTACTACAAGATGCCGGCCGCGCAGACCGCGCAAGAGAATTGCGTGGCCCACAACGGATCTCTGATTCCGATTCCGGGACGCGAAGTCATGGTGCAGGGTTGGTACCAAGGCGGCATTTCGGTGTTCGATTGGACCGACGTGTCCCACCCGAAAGAAATTGCATACTACGATCGCGGCCCGCTGTCCATCGATCCGGCCATTCGTGTCACCGGAGGATCATGGTCCGTGTATTGGTACAACGGTTACATGGTCAGTTCCGAAATTGCCCGTGGACTGGACATCTATGAACTGACGCCGAGCGCGTTCATTTCGCAGAATGAAATCGACGCGGCGAAGACGGTCACGTTTGACTATCTGAACGTGCAAGGTCAGCAGAAGATGGTGTGGCCACCCAGTTTCGCACTGGCGCGCGCCTACGTCGACCAACTGACGCGTTCCAATGGACTCAGTGCGGCGCGTCTGGCTTCTGTGAGAACGGAACTGGCGAGTGCGGAGAAACTCTCCGGGCAGCCACGTCGCGACGCACTTACGGCGTTGAGCAACGCGTTGCACACCGAGGCGCGGAGCTCAAGCGATGCGCCGAAGGCACACATGCTGGCCGGCGCTGTGGGCGATTTGGCGCGCTGATCGGCTGTTCACGTCGTGAGGGTGGAGCATGCGTGGACTTCGCTGGTTGGCCATCGCCCTCACGTCGCTTCCTGCAGCCGCGTTCGCGCAGCGCGTCACGGCGTTCACGCACGTCACGGTCATTGATGCGCGCGACTCCCTGCCGCGAACGGATCAAACGGTGCTGGTGCGTGGCAACCGGATCGTGGCGTCGGCGTCGGCGACCGCGATCCGGGTGCCGGCCAACGCGCGTCGGGTGAACGGGAGCGGCAAGTACCTGATTCCCGGCTTGTGGGACATGCACGTTCACACCGTCACGGTTGGCGCTGAAGGATTGCTGGCCCTGTACGTCGCGAATGGCGTGACGGGTGTGCGTGACATGGCCAGCGATTGGCCAACCCTCAAGCGATGGCGCGCCGACATTGCGGGGGGGACACTGGTGGGACCACGCATCGTCGCGTCGGGCCCGTATCTCGAGGGCGGCGATAGTCCGATTGCCCACATTCTCACGCGCACGCCAGACGAAGGGCGCGCCGGCGTCGATTCATTGATCGCCCTCGGCGTCGACTTCGTGAAGGTGCACGGGCAGCTGTCACCACCGGTGTATTTCGCCATTGCCAGGCGAGCGCGCGAGCGCGGTATCCCGTTCGCGGGGCATGTCTCGCGTGCTGTCGGATCGGCGGCGGCGTCCGACTCCGGCCAGCGCAGTATCGAGCACCTGCTGGCCATTCCCGCACCGTGCACACCTGCCGAATCACTGGCGCTGGCACCGCGCTTCACCGTGCAGGGTGCGCTGGGACGGTGTTCGTCGGACGATCTTGCACCGCTATATACGCGATTCGTGCGCAATGATACCTGGGTTACTCCGACATTTGTGGCCCAGGTTGAAGTAGCCAGTTGGCCAACGCAACGCGTACCGGGTGATACACTGGCACACTATTTGCCAGCGGCGCTGAAGCGGTTTGTGGCGCAAATCTTTCCCATGCCCGACAGCATTCCGGCGGGCGCAGACGAGGTGGGGCGCGCCATGCTTGCCAAACGCATGACGCAAGTGGCAACCATGCATCGCGCGGGCGTGCATATTCTCGCGGGAACAGACGCGCCACTGCGCAACAGTCCGCCGGGATTTGGCTTGCACGAGGAGTTGTTGATGCTGGCCCGTGGCGGCATGTCGGCGTTTGACGTGTTGCGTGCCGCCACGTCAGAACCGGCGCGGTACCTCAACCTGGATTCACTGGGGACGGTGGAGGCGGGCAAGATTGCCGATCTGGTGTTGCTCGATGCGAATCCGCTGGCGGATATTCGGAACACGCGGCGCATTGCCGGCGTGATGGCGAACGGGCGGTACTATAATGGGGCGCAGCGCAAACGGCTGCTACGCGGTACCGGAGTACCACGGTGATTGCGCCCGTCGTGAGAAGTCAAACCTTTGGCCAACCGCCAGGACCTCTGGCGTCTGAGGAGGCGTGAATGTTTGCCACCGTCGCTTGGAAGATCTCTGAAGGTGCACCGCATGCCGGCGACATCGAGGTTGATGTACATCGGGCGTTCCACACGCTGCAGCGGTGCGAGCTCTGGCCCGGTGCCGCCTTGCTTGGCGTTCGCAATTTCGCGCAGTGGTCGGAGGTGGTGGCCGATCTGCAGAACATCGAACAGGTCTACACGACGCAGTTCTCGTTCGCAATATTCGAGCACAATGACCGCCAGGGCTTCGTGACCAGCGAGCCCTTCGACGCGGCCGCCGCACTGGCCGTCACGCGCTGACCATGACACGATTCCGGCTGACGCCTGTTTACGTGGCGCGTGCGAAGTGGCGTACTGTGGTGGGTGTGATGGCGTTTGCGCTTAACGTGCCGACCAGCGCGCCTGGGCAGGCTGTGCCGGGATTTCGCTTGCAGTTCGATCAGCACTTCGATCGCCAGTATCTGTTTGCCAATGCGCCAAACGGGGAGACGCGCACGATCTTCGAGGCCCAACTTGCGCCCCAGTTGAGCATCTGGAATAACCTCAATGCATCGTACGACAACGCACTGAGTGGACCGCGTTCGTGGCACCGTGGCTCCGGGCTGCGTTTCACCATGCTCACACGACTGAGAATGACCACCGAGTCATCGTCGCCGGTGCGCACACCGTCGTACATGCCGAAACTCACCTGGCAGCTTTTCACCGTGCGGCGCGCACACGAGAGTGTGAAACCGGAATCGCTCGACGCGCATGGGGTAACGTCGCTCGCCGCCGATCTTACCGTTGGGCATTACTCAAATGGTCAGGACGGGTGTTTGTTCGCCAATCAACGGCGAGCCGCGAACCGGAAGGATTGCGAGACGGACCCGTCTGTTCCGGCATCTCCGCTTTCCACCAATCGGCGTGACGGCAGCTTCTCTATGCACTACCTGGAGGCCGGCGTGTACAGGCGTGCGATCAGCCTCAATTCAACGCTCGAACCCGCGGAAGCGGGTGTGGCGTCGGACGGATACTGGTCGGCGGGGATTCGGACACGCTATCACGTGTCCGAGCGCTGGCTTGGTGGTGGCATGTCGCAGGAACTGCGCGACGTGTATGGCGGCTGGAGAATCAATGCAACAGCCGACAAGGTCTGGTGGCGTGACAAGGGGTTTCGTGGTCTCGGACCGGGACACCTGCGATTGGAAGCGTTTGTCGAGGCATTGCCCGGAATGTCGGACGCCGTGCCGCCCGTGCGCTTTTCCGTGGAGCTCTCCCGCAGCTATTACAAGCATGATGGTTGGGGCAGTTTCATTCGCTATTACTACGGGCAGGATTACTACAACCTTGGCTTTCTCACGCAGCTGTCCGTTGTGCAGTTTGGCGCGATGATCGACCGCGACCGCTTGCCAGGTTTCCGGATGCCCGGACTTGGCCGCCCGTAATTACTCCCAGCGAAACCACCTGGTGGCAAGCGCGCTGCACACGCCAAACACCGCCAGCAGCGCCACCGCGTTCATCCAGTGTGCGCTCCATCCCGATCCGTCCCACACACCCTGCATCAGGGCCACGGCGTGCGTGGTTGGGAGCACGTAGGCCAGGTTCCGGAGGGCCGCGGGCAGCCGGTCCAGCGAAAAGAATACGCCGGACAGTGCGATCATGGGATACAACAGCGCGGCGCCGATGGGCTGCGCAAAGCGCGCCGTAGGAATGATGCTGGCGATAATGAAGCCCAGTGACAGAATGCTCAAACTGCTCAGCAACAGCGCGGCCGTGAAGCTCACCATCGGAATGTTCATCGTACCGGGGAAAATTCGCCGACCGGCTACTACCAGCAACACCAGACTCACCACGGTGAAGAGGAGCTTCACCAGCACCTGAGCGCTGAGGATGGTGAGTGGCGACAGCGGCGTTGCCCGCAGTCGTTTGAGAATTCCGCCTTCCCGGTAGATGGCGATGATCGCGACCAGCGACAGGACGGCGTTAACGGCGATCATCAACGCGGCGAGGATTGCCACGTTGAATGGCCCCTGGGTGATCGTATCAGGATCTGGACGCACGGTGCGTACGGCGCGCCCCAACACAACAAAGAGCAGCAGCGGAATGCCAAGCGTACCCACCACTCCCATGGGTTCCCGCACGAAGATCTTGGTCTCGACCCAGGTGAGTTTCCAGAAACCTTTCAGCATTGGTCAGTCCCTGATTCCGCGGCCGGTGAGTTTCAGGAATACGTCCTCGAGCGTGGGATGCTCGGTCCGGAACCCGCGTACGCGAATACCTTCTCGTGCGATCACGTGAATGACGTCTGTTGTGAACTCATCGCCTTCGCCGCACAGCGTGTGCGTCGTGTCCGTGCTGACGGTTGATTGCAGCGCAGGCACGTTGGCCATGAGACGCGCCATATCCGTGGTGTCGCTCGTGAACACCACGCGCCGCTCCGGACAGTGCCTGGCCACCAACTCGGCTGGTCTTCCAATCTCGATCAGTCGGCCATGTTCGATAATCCCTACGCGGTCACAGAGGCGTTCTGCTTCCTCCATCAGGTGCGTGGTAAGGAACACGGTCTTGCCGCGTTCCTTGATACCCACAATCAGCTCCCAGATCGCGCGACGGGCCTGCGGATCGAGGCCGGTGGTGAGTTCGTCGAGGAACACCACTTCGGGATCGTGGATGAGCGCGAGGGCCACAAAGAGCCGTTGCTTCTGGCCACCGGAAAGTGTCATGAACCAGGCGTTGCGTTTCTCTGCGAGACCGAGCCGAGCGAGGAGATCGTTGGCATTGACGGTCTGTGAGTACAGCGACGCCCACAGGTCGACGGCCTCCCAGACCTTGATGCGTTTTTGCAGGTGCGCTTCCTGATGCTGGACACCGATTTTCTGGCGCAACGTGGACGAATCACGCTGGGGGTCGAGTCCCAGTACCTGGATGGTGCCGCGATCGGGTTTTCGGAGACCCTCCACACACTCCATGGTGGTGGTCTTGCCCGCGCCATTGGGACCAATCAGACCGAAAATTTCGCCCTCGTAAACATCGAGCGAGACATCGTTGACGGCCACGGTCGCGCCGTAGCGTTTGGCGAGGTGGGAGACGGAAATGACGACGCGGGGCATCGTGCAACCTACGCGCTGGTGTTGGATGTGCGAGACAACCACCCTATGCGTGTCAGCGGCGCACCGGCGAGAATTTGAACAAACCGCTCAGCAGGTCGGAGGCAAACACCGCGTCGCTGGTGTAGTGCACACCCCAGATGAACACGGGCACACTGCTGGTCTGAATGGCCTTCTGGCGTCCCGCGATCAGGTGCAGTTGGCATCGGCCGTCGGTATGGCGCTGATTCTCTTCGCACACGCTCAAGTCACCGCGAACATCGAGTGCGTGCACGCCCGCATTGTAGAACGCGGCGTACAGGATGCCGTTGGCTTCGTCCATGGAGAAGTTGTGCGTACCGGCGCCGCTCACGCGATAGTATGCCACTTCGCGCGGGTGATTGAGATCAGTCAGGTCGATGACGTGAATGTCGCCCTGCGATGACGAACCGACCACGCCAGGGCCTTCCTCCCCGACGAATGCGAAGCGCTTGGCGCCGGTGGACGGATCGTGAAACCACCACACGTTGTGTACCTGACCGCCAACGGTCAGCACACGGGACACGAACTGCGGATTGGATGGCGATCCCAACTGCGCGCCGATGTCATAGATGCCAAGTCCCTGGTACCATTCTGCCGTGAAGAGCAGTCCATCGCGCACAAAGACGTCGTGCACGAACGGATATCCGATCGACAGTACCGACACCTCTACCGGCGTGGCAGGATTGGTGATATCGACAATCACAAGTTTTGCTTCCACACCGGAGCCCGGATCGACGGCGCAGAAGGCATACAGGCGACCGCCTACGCGCGCCACCTCGGCGGTATGTACGCCCCATTGCAGGGTGGTCGACGTGTACTGCGTGACGAGCAGCGGCTTGCGCGGATCGGTCAGTGAATACAGCGCCAGTCCGCCGTGTGGCTGATACTCGACGGCCACCACCAACAGTGACCCGTCGTCCGAAACCTGGACGTCGCCAAGGGTGGCCGCATTGGCTACGATGAGCGAATCAACCAGCACCGGGATCGCGCCCGCGACATCCCAGATCTTGACCGCGTTACCAACGCGTGCGCCTCGTGTGCCCCACGTGGTGGTGTAGCCGGTGTTGCCGCGCACCCAGACTTCGGCGGAATAGCGATCGTTCACCCGGCCCAGGCCGAGTTGCGACAGATATCCGTCGCCGGTGGGCAGTGGGAGCTCGGTGGACGCCAACGGAGTGTTGTCGCGACACGCAGCGAGTACCAGCGCCAGCGTTGCGCGTACGATGGCGTTGCGAACGTCACGGGTACGACTACCGCCCGTCATGTCTCGTCGAAGGGTTCGGAAGGCAGGGTGACTACGAATCGCGCTCCTCAACCTCGACCTCGATGCCCCCAACCCAACCGGCCACGAGATTATACAGGGCGGCTCCGATGAATGTGAAGACGGCGCCGATCACGGCGTACAGCACGGGGAGTACAATCGCGAATCCGATTCCAAAACCGTAGCCCGACCCGCGCGGCGCGGCGAGTGAGATAAGGAATAAGATGGGCGCGAAGAGCAGTCCCAGGAGGCCGTACAGAACTCCCGTTACCTTTGCTGCCTGCGTGGGGTCGACGCGCCGAATTCGCCGTTTCGTCATGGAATTCCTCCAGGGTTGAACCGCTCTCTGCGTGGGTCGATACCGTGCTCAAGGAGTATCGCGATGAGGACAGCACCTGCCGGATAAACTGCGCGCTGGATCGGGTACGGGATAGTATCGAATCGAACGACGTTGACGGACGATTCGAGCGATATTCGGCGAGCCGTGCGTCTATCGCGTGGCGATCGAAAAGACATAGCGTCCCTGGCAGATCTGGGCGACGCGCGATGCCCGACTCGAGGAGGAGCGTGCGGCGCGGCAGCTCGCGCATCACGCCATCGCCCGTAGCATCACGTCATGCCGTGCTCACGACCCCATCATTCATCTATCCACGTGTCACATTAACCGCATTCCTTCTCTTTCCTTCAAATGTCGCGCAGTGAAATCCGTACGGTGGATATCCCAGACGGGCGAAAGACCGCGCCTATCCCGAGGTCATCCGGTCCGGTGTTTCGACGCTTGGGGTTGTCGCGTTCCAAGTTGCGATGCCCCCGATTGGCTACTGCTTCTTTCATCCCTTTGGCCTATTCACGGGTGGTCGTGCGAATGCGATAATACACGCAGCCGTTGAACATTGCCGTTCGGAGTCCTCTCCACTTCAGGAAGGCGTCCAATGAATGGGAATGAGCTCAAAGGCAACTGGCAGATGGTGAAGGACAAAGCGCGTACGTTTTTACTGCTTCGATTGAGGCAAGGAGATTGACATGCAAAAGCTTAAAGACTTGATGAGCCGGGATGTGCAGGTCATCAGCCCGGACGGAACGATCAAGGAGGCTGCGCAACACATGCTCAAGGGTAACTTCGGGATGATGCCCGTGGGAGAAAACGATCGCATGATTGGAGCGATATCGGATCGCGACATTGCGATTCGTGCCGTGGCCGACGGCAAGGATTCGAATACCACGGTGCGCGAGGTCATGTCCGAGGGCATCGTCTGGGCTTACGAGGATGATTCGGTGGACGATGCAGTAAAGATCATGAGCGAGCACCAGATTCGACGCTTGCCGATTGTGAACGCGGACAAGCGACTCGTGGGAATCGTGGCGCTTGGCGATTTTGCCGTGGTGAGCTCCGATATCGAGGCTGCCGGTGAAGCGCTTTCGGAGATTTCGAAACCCTCTTGATTCAATACGGTTACCGCCATGAACACGGCGGCGCCGGCATTTGCTTCACAAGACCGCACGGGACACGCCATTGCGCTTGGCGCGAACGATAGCCATTCTCTTCCGGCTGCCGTGGTCGAACGGGCAGCGCGATCAATGATGCCGTCCCTGTCGGAGCCGCATCATGAACAGCACATCCGGCGGCGCGCGCGTTGAATGGCTGCGGTGGTCGTGGCCTGTCTTTCGGGCACTATGGCAGTACCCGCGCCGGGTGCCCCGGTACTTTCGCGCGCAGTCGCGTTTCCACTTCCTTTCTCCAATTCTGCACATAAATCAACTGCGAGTGTTCCATCGCCTCAACCACCAGGAGCCGCTTGCCGTCGAGCGATACATCGTAGTTTGCATGCGGCGCGACCGCCGGAACATAGGTGTCATCAAACACTATTTCGCGGTTGCGCACGCGGAACACCGCGTCCGCCGATACCGTCGCGACCATGAACTTGCGGTTGCCACGATAGAACAAACGATGGCCGTCGCGCGCCCATACCGGTTCGGTGCCGCCATGCAGCGAGACTTGCACACGCGCACCTGGTCCCGGAAAGGGCTGTACCACGACCTGACTCGAGGCCGCGCTGGTTGTCACGTATGCCACCCATCGGCCATCCGGAGAAATGCGGGCCTGGGCATCGCTGGATCCGCTCGGGGAAATCATGAAGGGCGTGGTGTCGCCTTTCAATGCGCGCACCCAGATGTTTTGCCCGGCGTCCTGCAACTGATACACAATCGATTGGCCGTTCGGGGTAATCACCCCTTCAAAGATGGCACCAGTGGGATGAAGGAGAATTGGAGTGGCGGGACCGCTGATATCAGCCGCGCGCCACCATATGGCGCTACGGCTGCGCTCATCGGATCGATAGACAATGCGACTTCCATCCGGCGTCCATTCAGCGCGGTCATTGGTGAGGCCGGTCTCTGAGAGCCGTGTTGAGACATGCGACTTCTGATCGTAGATCCACACATCGCTTCGAATACCGGCATCGATGGAAAACGCAATGCGATTTCCGTCAGGTGATATTCGCGGATAAAGATACACGCGTATCTCGGGCGTTACCGGCAGCGGCGGACTGCGTCCGTCTGCCCACACCAGTCGCGAGTCACGCGCTCCGCCTCGATACACGAGTGCACCCGACAGGGAAAGTGCCGCTCGGGCCGCGCCGCCGGCACCAAGGTCCACGTCCGTCAGTACCGTTATCGGAGATCCCAGGACACGCGCCGTCGACACGTCGACAGGCAGTGCCTGCAAGCTGTTGTTGCTACTCGAATAGATAATGTGTCCCGCAATGCTGCCCAACGGAAACGTTCCGGCAATACCGAGTGATTGACCACTCTGGCGCGACACACTGGCAAGGCCAATCTGCGCGTTGTCGCCCCTTTGTCTGACACTTCTGTAGAGCACGTGATCGCCGTCGGAAAGTGCTACAGGGTAGATGAGATGTGTTTCCCCGACGGACGTATCCGGTGTTGCTACCAGTCTTTGTTCGCCACCTCCGCTGGATACGGCGTACAACGCAGCACCATTGTTGAACACAATCACGTCCTTGGCCGTCCACGTTGCTCCGGCATAAGCGACCGGCATGTCAGCGATTGGCTGCGACTTTCCGCCGTCGACGGAAATCTTCCGCATTTGCCCGGCGGACCAGAAGCCAATCCAGGCGCCGTTGGGAGAGAAAAACGGCTGCACAGCACCTTCAGTGTCGGCAATGAGGTGTGGTGTCAGCTCGTTCAGCCCGCGCGCGTAGAGCCACTGCCGCCCGTCAGATGCGATCCCCGCAAACACGACGCTTTCGCCATTCGGCGCGATGGCAATATTTGATCCGGCCATCTGATCGCCTGCCGAACTCACGTCCCGGGGTAACGGAATCGGAAAACGCAGTGTGACCAACGGCGCTTGCCGGATGTTCTTCAAGTTCATTCCCACCAGGATACCAGCCACACCGGCAACAACGGCCAGCGCGCCCATCCAAGAGTATCGTTGGCGCTGCGCACGCAAAGCGCTACCGGTATCAATGCGTATCGAACCTGTTGTGCCCTGGGCGCCCTCGACGAGCGCTCGGCCAAAGGCGTCTGCCGTGGCAAAACGGTCGGCCGGAAGTTTCTCCAGAGCGGTGAATACCGCTGCTTCAATGGCGAGCGGCACGTTCTTGCGTTGCGCGACAATTGAACGAGCCTCCCCGGAAAGCACTCTGGCCACAATCATCTGCGCCGTCGCACCCGTAAAGGGAGGTTCGCCAACCAGCATTTCATAGGTCACAACACCCAATGAATACACATCGCTGCGGGCCGTGACGTTCTTTTCAGCCATTGCCTGTTCCGGACTCATGTACCGCGGGGTGCCCATGGACAAGCCCGTTTGGGTCATGCGCTCGCCGCCGGCATTCTCGACAGCGAGTGCAATGCCAAAGTCAGCCACGATTGCGTTGCCTTCATGCAGCAGAATGTTCTCCGGCTTGATGTCGCGATGAATCACGCCGTGGCGATGCGCGTAGTCGAGTGCACTCGCAACCGCACTCGCAATGCGTACGGCGTCTGCTACCGACAATTGGTGTTCCCGGGCAAGACGATTCCGCAGGGTTTCACCCTCGACCAGCGGCATGACGTAGTAGAGGAGCCCCTTCGCTTCGCCACTGTCGAACAGCGGCAGAATATGCGGATGCTGCAAGGCGGCCGTTGTTTGGATTTCAGCAAGAAACCGTTCACCGCCAAGGAGCGCCGACAATTGAGGATGCAACAGCTTGATAGCTACATGGCGGTTGTGTTTGATGTCGTGTGCCCGGAACACGGTGGCCATCCCGCCCGCTCCAATCTCGTTCTCAATACGATAGCGCTGCTCGATGGCACGCGAGAGCACTGCAGCGGGCGTGTTCACCAATGGTTCACGGTCCATGTGTTTCACGTGACGCGCGGTGTGGGGCGAAGAGCGGCGCGCCGCGCATGTACATCGGCCCAATGCTCCTGTTTCGTGAAAGCGAGACAGCGAAACATCACGCTTGTCAAATTGCGATGTGTGCCCAGACCTTCATGTTCGATCAGTCTCATCACGAATGCATCGCGGCGGGCAATCGGTTCGGCCTTGTCAATGTCCGCAAGCGGCGGACGCCCGGTCAGCATGGCATATCCCCGGGATCATCGGTCCGCATTGATCCGCCAATGAACGGGTGAACCCTCGGGCCTGACTGCCGCAGA
>JANOKE010000606.1:0-1545 GCA_031419135.1 Gemmatimonadaceae bacterium | reverse complement strand
CCCGTGGTGCCGTCGATCACCATCACGTGTGAACCACGTGATACGAATACGCGTGCAGTGCCGGGTTCGGCCACGATGTAATCATGCCCACCTTCACCACCAATATTGTATTTCTCCACCGTGAAGGTCTGGGCCTGCGCGAGGCTCGCGGATAACAGCGCGGCGGTCAGAAGGGCGGCGGACGAGGAGCGTGCGGTCATGGGGGGCTCATAAGGTGGGTGTGCGCGCGGGTGCAGCCTGAAGCGTACCTTATTGAAGCTGTCAGCCCCATGACAACAACCAACAGCCACGAATACCGCAGGGAGCGCAGGGGACGCAGGGGACGCATTTCGTGTTCAACAACGGCGTCCTTCGCGACCTTTGTGTCCTGGCGGTGAGATTCTTCGAACTTGCTTTGCGCGATGGATTCCACAAGCAATCAACGGCTGGGAGTGATTGTCGTCACGTCGAACAGCTTCGTCAGTTCCAATCCAGCCACTGAGGTCGCGCATGAAAGCACGTCAATATTGTGACAAGAGTGCTGCCGACGACGCCGCGCACCCACGGTGGCCAATTGGGTACGGACCTGGATGCTGTGCGGAGCGCTGGCAGTCGGCATGGTCGGCTGTGAGTTTGGGTGCGATGCGGTTCTAAGGTTCAGTGTGGACCCGAACGTCAAGACGCTGCGTGTCGGAGAAGCCTTCGCGCCAAACGCGACAGTTCGTGGGGGGTGTGGGAAAATCCTTTCGGAGGCGTGGTCGTGGACGACAACGGATTCGACGGTAGTGCGCGTCGAGTCAGGCACGGGACGGACCACCGGGGTGACGCCGGGCAGTGCGAAATTGAGGGGAACTGGAACACAGCATTCTGTTTCAGTTGAAGTGGCAGTGACGGTGGTACCGTAGCGCCACTTCTGGTCCTCGTCGGCGCCTGCGTACTTCGCGCAGCAACGCGCGCGCGGCTAGTTGCTGCACGCCGCCGTGTGCGCCCTCGCCTTCAGTATGGATTCGCATCATCTGGCGCGGCTCTGAGGCAGAAAAAAATCCAAACCAATTCAACCTTCGCGTCCTTGGCGGTCAAAACTTTGGACCGCCCCGCGCGATGGATTCCACAAGCACTCAACCACTTGAAGTTCATTGAGGTGCCGGCTGTAACGTCACAACGCCGTCCTCCGCGACCCCTGTGTACCCTGCGGTAAAACATGCGATCACGCCATACGATCCATCCCTCGCCGAACGCAGGAGGCCCGCCATCGCTAGTTCCAGCAATACACGCGTCCGTCGGTCGTCACTCCACACGTCGCTGCAGAAGCACTGCGCGTGAGTGATTTGAACTTGATGCCTCTCACGAGGAGATAGGGGCGCAGCGCACGCGCTCCCAAGCGACTCGAAATTGAAAGTGGCGCGAACTGTCTCCAGCAATACAGATCGCCGTCAAGCGTAATGCCACAGGTGGAAGACCGGTATACCGTGGTGAGCAGCGCAAACTTCAGACCCCCAAGCACCTTTTGCGGGCCAGTCGGTGGATTGACCGTTGTGCCGATTCCCAGTTGGCCACTGCTGTTAA
>JANOKE010000605.1:0-1536 GCA_031419135.1 Gemmatimonadaceae bacterium | reverse complement strand
AGCGCGGTGCGCATCCAGATACGTTCGTCCGCATGCGAATAGCAATCATCGGAGTGGGAGCCGTAGGTGGCGCGTTTGGCGCGCGACTCGCGCATGCGGGTCACGAGGTCACGTTCGTAGCGCGCGGCGCCACATTGGCAGCCCTGCGTTCCACAGGGCTCATTCTTGAGAGCGTGGATGGTGATCTCCATCTGCCCAACGTGTCGGCCACCGATGATCCGTCCACGGTAGGTCCTGTGGATGTGGTGCTGGTGTGCGTAAAGTCCACTCAGATCGACGCAGTCGCGCCAACCTTGCGACCGTTGATTGGTCCGCAAACGGCGGTGATCCCGCTGCAGAACGGGGTGGAAGCGAGCGCGCGACTTGTGCAGGTGCTCGGCGACGAGCATGTGCTGGACGGACTTGCGCGGCTCATCGCCGAACAGGCGGCGCCCGGTCGCATTTCGCATACGGCTGTCACTCCAGTGATGGAATTCGGCGCGCGGAATGCCACGCCGCCCGATGCGCCGGCGCGCGCGCAAATCGCACCGTTTGCCGAGGCGCTGAGGGCGGCAGGGCTCAACGCGCACACGCCAGAGAACATGGAGCGTGCGATGTGGGAGAAGTTTCTGTTCATCGACCCGTTCGGCACTGTTGGCGCGGCAACCCGCGCGCCGATTGGCGTGATGCGTGCGGTGCCCGAGACTCGCGCTCTGCTGGACTCATGCCTGCGGGAGGTACGAGCGGTTGGCGCAGCGCTTGGTGTGGCGCTTGACGACGACGCTGTGGCGCGCACGTGGCAGCGCTATGACATGTTGCCTCATGACAGCACTGCGTCGATGCAGCGCGACATCATGGCGGGGCGAATGTCGGAACTTGAGCTGCAGACCGGGTCGGTGATCCGGCTGGGTCGCCAGCACGGCGTGGCCACTCCAGTGCATGACGTGCTGTATGCGGTGTTGCTGCCCGCGATGGTCCGATCTACCTGATCAGCGCCTGCGCCGAGGCGTGCATGCTTCGATAGGCCACCTGGGCTGGAATCGCTGTGTTCGTGGTGTTGAAGACCGCGATGACCGCGGCGGCGGTGACCGGATTGAAGTAAAAGAAGGCTCGGAATCCGGCTTGCGATCCGGTGTGGCCAATGAGCCGATGATCACCGGCACCACTCAAAAAGAACGACAATCCCATGTGCTGACCGGCGGCGGCTTCGTAGCCCTCGGTCATGGGAACGACGGGCTTCCACATTTCCTCGAGACTGGCACGCGAAAGCACATGGCTATAGTTCACTAACGAACCACCAACAGTAACGGTGTTGGTCAGGAAGGCAGTGTAGGTTGCCAGGTCGTCAATTGGCGCGTTCCAACCGCCGTTCGGCACCGTGATGCCGGGGTCAAAATCAGCGCCGTTGTCCACCGTGCGGCGCGAAGATGTTTTTCTGCACGTAGGCGTCCCACGGGTCGCCGGAGAGTTGCTCAATCACGCGAGCCAGATACAGAAACGCCGGATTGGAGTAGCTGTAACGCGCTCCCGGACGGAAGAGCAGTTCCTGATACGGCA
>JANOKE010000604.1:0-1796 GCA_031419135.1 Gemmatimonadaceae bacterium | reverse complement strand
ATGGTGTTGAATGCGCAATCGCTTAAGGCAAGCGATAGGAGACCGGACGGCACACCGCGGACAGCATCCGTGCAGGTGTGGCTTACGTTTGAGCCCCCGCCGCGCTCACTGTATTCGATGCGCTTCCGAAACCAGTTGCTCCTTCTGTAACCTCCACGAACGGGAGCGTTTTCGTTCTTGACGTCCGACTCCCTATCCCGATTCGGCCGCACCGTACAAATATCACAGACACGAAGTACGATCGCGATCGAGGGACTTGACATTGGTGGGCCGATAAGCGGTTCGCAATGATCTAATACGGCACGTTCTGGGAGGACAGGGCGTTGGCGCTGCACCGCTCTCGCGATGTACGTTTGATCATGCCGACTACCCTCTCCACTGTCGCCCGCCCGCTGCTACGGCTGCTCGCTCTCACCGCATGCCTTGGCGCCCCTCTCGCCGCGCAGGCGCCCGCCGAGCACGCCCGCACCCGGTGGGAACGCCTGTGCCAAATCCGGCGAGATCAATTCGATCTGATTTTGCCGGCGGCGTTGCGCGACCACGGGGTGGACATGTGGATCGTGATGCAGAAAGAAAACCAGTTCGATCCGATGTATGATGAACTCGGTCGCGGCTATGTCGGCAGCGTCGGCTACTGGATCTTTACCGATCGCGGCGGCGACCGCATCGAGCGCGCCGCCATCGGCGTGTCCGGCTACCAGCTTGACAAGTGCGGTTATGACTTGGTACGAGGCTTCGCGCCACTCAAGCCCTTTGTCGCCGAGCGCAATCCGAAGCGGATTGCGATCAACATGTCGGAGGAGATTGGTGCGGCGGACGGTCTGTCAAAGACCAGTTACGATCGGCTGATCAAGGAACTCGGTCCCGACTTTGCATCGCGTATCGTTTCTGCAGAGCGCGTGGTTTCGGATTACCGCAGCGGATTCACGGCGTCCCGTCTGGTGGCGTTCGGCGAGGCGGGTGAACTGTCGCGTCGACTGGCCGATCGCGCGCTGTCGAATGAAGTGATCATTCCCGGCGTAACCACGCTGGAAGACGTCTCGTGGTGGATGATGGATCAGCTGCAGCAGCGCGCGCTTGGTTCGAGTTTCGAAATGCCTTCGGTGTACATCACCGGACCCAAAGGCATTGAAGCGACGTCGAGCGATCGCATCATCCAACGCGGCGAACTGCTGATGATTGACTGGGGGGTTGGATATTTGAACACGTGGACCGATGTCAAACGCATTGCGTATGTGCTGAAGGCTGGTGAAACGGCGGCTCCCAAAGGCCTGCAGCTGGCGTTTGACAACGCCGTGAAGGTTCGCGACATCATTCGGCGTACCATCAAGCCTGGACCAACGGCTGGTCAGATGATCGAGCAGCTGTCGACCCAGATCACGGCAGCGGGCTACCGTATGCAGGGCACGTTCAACGAGGTGGGCGGCGATAACAAGATCGAGGTGAACATTGGTTGTCACTCGGTGGGCGATCGTGGACACGGGAGCGGCCCGTCGATTGCGTGGTTCAACCCACGACAGCAAGCCTTCCCCATCAAGCCGTTCAACCCGTTTTCCATCGAGCTGTTTGTCTGGACGCCGGTGGCGGAATGGGGTGGCGCAAAGGCGCGCATTCCGCTCGAAGATGATGCGATCGTGACGCAACGCGGGGTGGAGTGGCTGTACCCCGTCAACGAACGCATTCGGCTCATCAAGTAGACGCAACCAACTCATTCCCGACCAGACTGAATCCAAGCCGCGTCGCTTGAGTCGCTGGGCATTTCACACCCAGTTCTGGGTGGGTGTGATCGGCACCGT
>JANOKE010000603.1:0-1957 GCA_031419135.1 Gemmatimonadaceae bacterium | reverse complement strand
ATACAACGGGCAACGTGCGATGAAAGCCCGAGATGAAGTCGTAGACCAGCTACGATGTCGCCGTGTTGTTGCACACCACGAAGAAGCAGGGCGGTACGTCGATGCCCTGTGTGTCACGCCATTCGCCGAAGGTCTTGGCGTAGTGCCCGTAGAGTGCCTCGAGTGCAGTCTGCAATGCCGTGGGTAGCAACAACGGGTCCAGCTCCCCACCCTTGCCGCGCCCCTTCTTGGGCATTTTGGCCGAGATGTGTGACCAGAGATCCCGGAATACGGGTGTCTCCGCCTCGGGGATGTTGTCGGCTACGGGTACGCGTGGGAGCTTCACGATGCCGCACTCGATCGCGTCCATGAGCGAGAAGTCGCACATGGTCCACGGAAAGAGCGTGCCTTCGATATAGCCCGATCCGCTCAGAAAGAACGGTGTCGCCGACAGGTCGATCACGCGCGCGAGCCCCAGCTTGCGATTCACCGCTTCGAGACCGGAGATCCAGAGACGCGCGGCCTCCTTGTTGGCTTCGGCTTCTTTCCGCTCGTCACCTTTGAGGGCCAGCTCTTCGTCGCTCTCCGGTTTTTCACGATAGCAGTGATGCGCTTCATCATTGAGCACGAGGATGTTCTTCATCCCCATAAGCTCCGGCATCACCCGCTGCAGCATCTGGCCTTCAGATTCAAGGGTGTGCAGTTCCGGGCCATGACCGCGCAGCAACGCTCGCCCGCCCTTCGAGATTTCCAACCGCTCACGCAACTTGAAGGCGTGGTAGTTGGTGATGATGATCCTGGCCTTGGTCAGTTCACCAACCATGTCACTCGGCACCAACTCACGAGACGCGTAGTACGCGTCGGGATCGTTGGGCTGTAACACGCGCAGTCGGTCCTTGATGGTGATGCCAGGCGTGACCACCAGGAAGCCGCGGGTGAAGCGCTTGGACGACGGATGGCGCACGGCGTTGATGGTCTGCCATGAGATGAGCATCGCCATCACGGTGGTCTTGCCGGCGCCGGTGGCCAGTTTGAGCGCCAATCGGAGCAGCTCAGGGTTCGCTTCCCTGTTGACTGCGTTCAGATGGTCGAGAAATCGCTTGCCGTCCTTCCCAAGCTCAGGTGCGACTTCGGTGAGCCAGATGACCGTCTCGACCGCTTCGATTTGGCAGAAGAACGGGCGGACTCCGCTGAAGTTGTGCGTACGCCAGTGCTGGAGTAGTCGGCGCGTTTCCGGAGTCACGCGCCAGTGATCGGGGTTCCTGAGCTCGCGCCATCGGTCCACCTGAATCCGAAGTTCGTTGATGAGCGAGCGGATGTCATACTGCTGCGATTCCGAAGTGAGGCCACGTCCCTCGTCCATGGCCATGTTGATCTGGCCTTTGGACTGCTTCTTGGCTTTGGGAATGGGCGTGACGAACGACGCCTTGCGACGACCGTCTGCAATCCGTTGAGTAGGCTGCCCGGCTGCGTCCAACTCCCAGTGACGGGTTGGAGGCAGGTACGGCGAATTGAGGATTGGTTTCGCGAAGAATGCGTCAGTCATCGAATACCGAGCAAATCCTGCCCCTGGGCGGCGATTCAGAGAATAGCAATTGCTGGCACGAGAAGTTATGCGCCAGCAGATACGATGCCAGAGCTAATCGGCGATCTCCGAACGAAATGCTTCGCGCCGATGCCAAGCGAGGAACTGAAGCCATTGTCGAACAGTCGATCGAGCGTGCCGACGAGCCAAACACCATTTGCGGGATTGAGCCTTTCATCATTTGATGCGAGAACCCACGGCATGATGTGCGAGGCAACCATCGAAGCTCCACATACTTCACAAGGCCGACGTCATTGTGCGCGCGGGCCAAGTTCGCGCGCATCACGAAAACCCAGGAGATCTTCTCTCCAGATGTCGGCGGTGTCCACCGAGCTGGCCCCCAACTCATCATCGCCCGATCGGGGGCCGAAGCGAGAATAGGTTCGCAACAGG
>JANOKE010000602.1:0-4958 GCA_031419135.1 Gemmatimonadaceae bacterium | reverse complement strand
GGGTTCTGCAGAGTCAGCTCCGTTCCTGAAGAGTGATGTCGCACTGTTCGAGCGCATGCTGGCTGTGCACCTGATGGCGGCCATACACACCACGCACGCCGTGTTGCCTTCTATGCTCGAGCGCGGATATGGGCACATTGTAAACATCGCCAGCGTGGCCGGACTGTGGGGCGCGCCGTACATCACCGCGTACACGTCGGCCAAGCATGCGATGGTGGGGTTTACGCGGGCGCTGGCGCTGGAGGTGGTGTCACGCGGCGTTTGCGTGAATGCCATTTGCCCAGGATATACCGATACCGACCTGGTGCAGAGCGCGGTTGCTCGAATTGTCGCTAAAACCGGACGCAGCGCCACCGACGCGCAGCAGTCCATATTATCCGATGCCGGACAAGCGCGAATGATCACCGCCAACGAGGTCGCCGACGCCGTATTCGTGGTGTGTACGGCGGCGGCCAACGCACCAACCGGCCAAACCATCGTGCTTGACGGCTCGTTGCGCGCATGACCCCGTCCACCCGAACCCGCATGCCAGCGCGCGCACCGACTACCGCGTCAGCCAACGACCACGAATCGCTGCGCCTCTGGTTGCGGTTGTTCACCTGTACCACGCTTATTGAGCGAAGTCTCGGCAGCACACTCAAGCGTGATTTCGGGTCGTCGCTGCCGCGCTTCGACCTGCTCGCGCAGCTTGACCGTGCACCCAAGGGATTGCGCATGGGCGAGCTGTCGGAACGCATTCTCACCACGGGCGGCAACGTTACCTGGCTGGTGCGCGCGCTGGAAGCCGATGGCTACGTGTCGCGACGCGTGGCATCCGATGACAAACGCGCCGCCATTGTAAGGCTCACCACGGCTGGCCGTCGACACTTTGCCGCCATGGCGCGCGCCCACGAACAGTGGATCACCTCCATGTTTGCATCGCTATCTCCCGTCGAGCGCCGAACGATGCATGCACGACTGGGTATCGTGAAGGAACAGTTCCGCCACTCCAGGACTCCCGAATGAGCGATACCAACCCGATGACCGCGATGCGTCGCCCGCTCGCCGCGCTCAACCCCACGCATTTTGCCTGGAGCACCGCGCACAACGACCGCGTAGGTGTGCTCACGCTCAACCGGCCAACGCGCAAAAACCCGCTCACGTTCGAGTCGTACGCCGAACTGCGTGAGCTGTTTCGCGCGCTCGTGTACGCGTCGGATGTGCGGGCGATCGTGCTCACCGGCGCGGACAGCAACTTCTGTTCGGGCGGTGACGTGTACGAGATCATCGAGCCACTCACGCGTATGGCGGTGCCCGAACTGCTCGCCTTTACGCGCATGACCGGCGATCTGGTGAAGGCCATGCGCGCCTGCCCGCAGCCCATCATCGCGGCGGTTGATGGCGTGTGCGCCGGTGCTGGTGCCATTCTTGCCATGGCATCCGACCTGCGCATCGCAACCCCGCAGGCCCGCACCGCGTTTCTGTTCACGCGTGTTGGACTCGCCGGATGCGACATGGGCGCCTGCGCACTGCTGCCGCGCATCATCGGCCAGGGACGCGCAGCGGAGTTGCTGTACACCGGACGCGTGATGGACGCCGCCGAGGGGGAACGGTGGGGATTCTACAACGCCGTGGTGGCCGGTGACGCGTTGCTGGCCGATGCAGTGCGTCGCGCCGGTGAACTGGCCAACGGACCGGCGTTTGCCCACGGCATCACCAAAACCATGCTGCAACAGGAATGGAGTGTGTCGGTAGACACCGCCATCGAGATGGAGGCGCAGGCGCAGGCGCTGTGCATGAGCACGTTGGACTTTCGTCGCGCCTTCGACGCGTTTGCCGCGAAGTCAACTCCGGTATTCGAGGGTAACTGACCATGGGCATTCCTGCACATCTGGCGTGGCCATTTTTTGATGACACGCATCGTGCGCTCGCTGAATCGGTGACGTCGTGGGCGAACACGCAAGTGGTCGTTGCGCCGTCGGTGGACGACGCCTGCCGCGACTGGGTTTCACGCCTCGGAACGGCAGGATTCCTGCGGTATTGTGTGCCCCAGGCATGGGGTGGTGCACTGCCCGCACTCGACTCACGCGCGCTCTGCGTGCTGCGTGAATCGTTGGCCGCCCATAATGGATTGGCCGACTTTGCCTTTGCCATGCAGGGGTTGGGCTCTGGTGCCATCACGCTTGGTGGCACCGACCAATTGCGCGCGGAATGGCTACCGCGCGTGGCATCGGGCGCGGCAATCGCGGCGTTCGCTTTGTCCGAGCCCGACGCCGGCTCCGACGCGGGCGCCATGCGCACGAGCGCAACCCGCACCCACAGTGGTTGGCGACTGAATGGCATCAAGACGTGGATCTCCAACGGCGGCATCGCCGATTTCTACTGCGTGTTCGCGCGCTCGGCACCCGACAGCACGGGCAGCAAAGGGATCAGTGCATTTCTTGTCAGCGCCGACACACCGGGGCTCTCGGTGACGGAGCGCATCGAGGTGATCTCGCCGCATCCACTCGCCACGTTGGCATTCAACGGGTGCGAGGTATCGCACGACGCATTGCTGGGTACCCAAGGCGAGGGATTCTCACTCGCCATGCGTACACTGGACATTTTCCGGGTTTCGGTGGCTGCCGCCGCCACCGGATTTGCCCGCCGCGCGTTGCACGAAGCGCTGCAACATGCCAGCACGCGGGCGATGTTCGGCACCACGCTTGGCGCGCAGCCGTTGGCGCAGGCAATTCTGGGAGACATGGCGACCGATCTCGATGCGGCGGCGTTACTCACCTACCGCGCGGCGTGGCATCGCGACACACAGAGCGAACGCAGCACCGGCGTGGCGGCGATGGCAAAACTTGGTGCCACCGAACTGTCACAGCAGATCATCGATCGCGCCCTCCAGTTGCATGGCGGGCGTGGCGTGCGCGTGGGCGAGGTGGTGGAGCGACTCTACCGTGACGTTCGCGCGTTGCGCATTTACGAAGGGGCCACCGAAGTGCAACGACTGCTGGTGGGACGTGAGACGCTCAGGGCTCACCACAACCACTGAGGCGCATTCATGACCATGCTCCTGCATCCCAGCGGCCACGTTGATTCATTCACGCGCACGCAGTTGCCACCCGCCGAACAGTGGCCGGTGATGCTGCTGGATGGCGTGTACAATGCCCCGCCCCGATTGAACGCGACCGTGGAGTTGCTCGATCACGCCATATATGAAGGGCATGGCGATCGCGTGGCACTGGTGACACCAAACAACGATGGCGGTTGGGAGGAAACGACCTACGCGCAGTTGGCCGTGCAGGTGGACGCGCTGGCGCACGTGCTGGTGCACGATCTGGAACTGGTCTCGGGAAATCGTGTGCTGCTGCGCGGATTCAACGGACGCTGGATGACGGTGGCCTGGTTGGCAACCGTGAAGGCCGGCCTGGTGGCAGTAACCACCATGCCGATGCTGCGTTCTGCGGAGCTGCGCGTGGCTATTGAGCGGGCCGCATGCAGTGCGGCGTTGTGCGATGTGCGATTGGTGGACGATTTGGCGAGTGCTGCCGCAGGCGCGCATGGATTTCGCGCGCTGCGCACCTGGGGTGGCGACAGCGCCGACAGACTGGAGCTGGCCATGGCCCATCACACCGGCGCGTTCACCGCGTGTCAAACGGCAAGCGATGACGTGGTGCTGATTGCGTTCACCTCGGGAACCACCGGCGTGCCCAAAGGGTGTATGCACTTTCACCGCGATATCATGGCCATGTGTCGAGGCTTCGCGGCGCAGGTGTTGCACATTGGTGCTGGCGATCGCTGCATCGGCACACCACCCATCGCGTTCACGTTTGGCCTGGGTGGACTGGTCTGCTTTCCATTGGCGGCCCGCGGCAGCGTTGTGCTGGTCGAGCGCGCCACTCCCGAGTCGTTGCTGAGCGCCGTGGCCGAGACAGGTGCGACAATCACGTTCACGGCACCGAGTTTCTATCGACACATGGCCCTGGCAATCGGTCAGCAGCCCGGACGGTTTGACACCGCGTCATTACGTGCGTGTGTTTCAGCGGGCGAGGCACTCCCCGATGCCACGCGTACCTTGTGGCGTGGCGCCACCGGAATCGAAATGCTTGATGGCATCGGCGCCACGGAACTCATCCACATTTTTATCGCCGCGGCCGGTGCCGACGTAAAGCCCGGCGCCATCGGTCGCGCGGTGCCCGGTTACGAGGTGGCGGTGCTCAACGACGACTTGCAGGCGGTGCCGAGTGGCGTAGTGGGGCGGTTGGCGGTGCGTGGCCCAACGGGTTGTCGCTACCTCGACGATGCGCGGCAGACCGGTTACGTGCAACAAGGCTGGAACCTCACGGGTGACGCCTGCACGATGGACGACGATGGGTACGTGTACTTCAAGGCGCGTACGGACGACCTCATTATCTCGTCGGGTTACAACATCGGGGCGCCCGAAGTGGAAGCGGCGTTACTGCAGCACGACGCCGTGTTGGAGTGTGCCGTTGTGGGCGTGGCCGATGTGGAACGCGGATTCGCCGTAAAAGCGTTTGTGGTGCTCAAACCAGGCTACGAGTCCAGCAGCTCACTGGTGGGAGCGCTGCAGGATCATGTGAAAGCTACCATCGCACCGTATAAGTATCCCCGTCACGTGGAGTTCGTGGCGTCGCTTCCTAAAACCGATACCGGTAAGCTGCAACGCTTCCGGTTAAAGGAGACTGCGTGATTCATCGCACGCTGCAACCCGACGGATGGCCGCGCCCGCGCGGATACGCGAACGGCATTTCGGCGCGCGGCCGACAAGTGCACGTAGCAGGCCAGATTGGCTGGGACGCCAGCGGGCAATTGGTAAGCAGCGAGTTGGTGGCGCAGGCGCGGCAGGCGCTTCGCAACATCGTAGACGTGCTGGCCTGCGATGGCGCGCAACCCGAACATTTGGTGCGACTCACGTGGTACGTGGTGGACCGCGATGCCTACGTGGCGAGTGCGAAAGCGCTCGGCGAGGC
>JANOKE010000601.1:0-2220 GCA_031419135.1 Gemmatimonadaceae bacterium | reverse complement strand
TTTGCTGGTGACCGCATCGCACGTTGTGAAGGATTGGCCGGGCCTCTCGATCAATGTTTCGGATGAGTTTGTGCACGTTCGCGGCCCACGAATGGCCGCGCACTCCACAAACACAGACCCAGGATCGCGTAACGACCGGCTCGACATAGGGGTGGTGCGCCTCGAGCAGGCGCTCGCCGACCGGATCGATGAAAGCTACGTGATGACCATGGCCGACCTCGATCTTTCTTCACCCGTGTTGGGGCGCGATCCGTTCATTCTTTGTGGATATCCAGCCAAACGCAACAAGAGCGGTCTCAGTGGCGACGAGTTCACGGTGCGCGCGTATTCTCTGCTGATGCACGACGCCGAAAGCGCTTTTTACACAGCCATAGATGCCGACCCGCAGACCCAGCTTGTTCTTCCTTTCGAACCCAAGGATACCTGGACCATCGAGCAGCGAGTCAACGCGCCAGACCTTAGTGGTGTAAGCGGAGGCGGCTTGTGGCGCGTGCCAATCAACGACGAAGCCATAAGAGAGACTCGCTTGGCGGCGATCGCAGTGGAGCAATACCCAAAAGGTCAACATCGGTACGTTCTGTCTACCCGAATCACCTTGGTGCTTTCGGCTATCCATCATCTCCATCCCGACCTACGGCCAGCCATCGAGTGTGGGGCTCGTGGCGTCGTCTAACAGTGCATTGCTGCAGGCAGCGCCTGTCGGAATGCGCGCTTCGCGCGCAATTTCATTAGAGCGCTGCTGCAGAACGCAAACGTGAGAAAGCCAACCGATCACCGCATCGAATCAAAGACAGTGAACCTCGCGGTATTCGATATTGACGGTACGCTGCTCGACAACCTCGTCGACGAGGACGTATGCTATGCGCGCGCCTTGCGCGAGCAGCTGACGCTGCCGTTGCTCGATACAGACTGGTCGCGATATACGCACGTGTCGGATGACGGCATTGCCGCGGAAGCGTATGCGCGCGAATTCGGACGTCCATTGCCGGCCCAGCTGCGCGCTGACGTAATCGAGCGATTTGTCAGTTTGCTACAGAGTGTGCACCGAGCGACGCCGTTCAGGCTGATGCACGGTGCCGCAGAAGCGCTCAATGCGTTGCCCGGTCATGGCTGGGCAGTTGCGCTCGCAACGGGGGCATGGCGACGTGCGGCCGAATACAAGCTGGCGGCTGCAGGGTTGCGCGTGACCGGCGTCCCGCTCGCCACATCCGAAGACGGACCAGCGCGTGCCGCGATCGTCACGCAGGCGATCGCTCGCGCTGCCACGGCCTTCGGTGGGGGGAAGTTCGCACGAGTGGTCGCGATTGGCGACGGGGACTGGGACGTTCGATGCGCGCGTGAGTTGGGAGTGCCGTTGGTCGGCATTGGGCTCGGCGAACGCGCCGACGGCTTGCGAGCCGCCGGAGCGTCTCACGTTCTTGCGGACTACCGCGACGTTGACCTAGTCCTGAGCGTACTCGACATAGCGGAGGTTCCGTGCGCGGCTTTCTAACGAGCGTTGCTGCAGTCAAAGGCATTGAGGTACGCTGTGTAACTGCGCAGCGCTTCGCGCTGCTCCGTTCACAGCTAAATTATTTGAGCCTTTGCAGCAGAACGTGGCGTTGGGCAGACTTACAAAGTCGCGTCGCAAGTGGAGTCGCTGTTCCGCTGCGTTGAAGAGTTCCCCAGGCCAGATGCCCTCGCAGCTCGCGATCAACGCCGCAGATTACCCGTCCTTCCATTTCAGGTGTAGAATTCCTCAATGCCTGAGCTCAGCCGGTTCTTCGGCATCATCGTCCGCATGTTCGCCGAGGCCGGCGGGCAGCACCATGTGGCACACTTCCACGCCTACTGGCAGGATCAGGTGGCGGTGCTCAGCATTGAGCCGGTCGAGGTGATCGCGGGCTCGTTACCCACGCGGCAGCGACGCTTGGTCGAGGCATGGGCTGAATTGCATCAGCAGGAGCTACACGATGACTGGAACCGGTTGCAGCAGGGACAGGCGCCTGTCCCAATCGACCCTTTAGCGTAGCCAGCGATGCTCCATCCTATTTATCGCGTGCAGGCGTTCGAAGTCGTGGCGCCGTTCACGTTGCACCTGCGGTTCGATGATGGCCTAGAGCGCCGCATCGATTTCCGGCCCATGCTCGCTGGTGAGCTCTTTGGACCGTTGCGCGACATGGCCCTGTTCAACCAAGTTCGCCTCGACGCGGAAGTGCACACCATCGTCTGGCCGAATGG
>JANOKE010000600.1:0-21422 GCA_031419135.1 Gemmatimonadaceae bacterium | reverse complement strand
GCCGGCAAAGTCGTCAAAAATGATGAACCCACCCTTCGTGAGATAGTTGCGCAGTCCGAGAACTTCCTGATCGTTGGGGCGCCAGAATCCCGGTTCGGCCATGAACGCCACCGGATACTTCGTGAGTTGTGGATCATCGAGCGACAGGATGTTGCTGCCCCCGGTGTGCATGCGAATGGTTGACAGCTCCGTGATGATCTTCGAAAAATGCTGCTCCCCACGCGGGTAATCGTGCGACCACGTGATATCGGGACCGCGGAAACCGCCATCCATCGGGATGTCGTACTTCAGACGGATATAGGTGAAGCGACCGTCGTACGGAACGTTTGGCATGATGGTCGGGCCGCCGCGCCCCCGCCGGTTGCGTTGCGCGTTGGCGGTTGTGGTGATCGCGGCAAGCAGCACGGTGCCAATGAGCAGCGTCCATCGCGCTCGCGCTCCCAGCCGCCCCCACGGGCGTCGAGCGAAGGCTAATTTCATGATATGAACGGTCGGAGATTCATGGTGCGTCTTCGCTCGGGTACTCCTCGGATTTGCCACGCAACTCCAGCAGCAACACCTGCGCCTTCTCAAACGACGGCGCCTGTTCAAGCACCTGCAGCAATTCCCGTCGGGCGCCGGAAACGTCGCCCGAGGCTGCCAACACCCGGGCCAATTCGTAACGCGCCGTCAACGCGTCGGTGGGTTGATAGGCAAGGACGGCACGACGTTCGCGGAGCGCACGGACGAAATCACCGCGCGCCAACGCCAGCGTAGCGAGTCGACCATGTAACGCATTGTCGTACGGCGAAATCCAGAGCAGCCGTTCCAGCGCCGCAATCGCACCAACCGCATCGCCTCGACGTTCGCGCAGATCGGCCTCCAGCAGATTGGGTTGCCACGCCGTTTCGTTGCGACCGGTAACGATCGACAGTTGTGACAACGCGGTCACGGTATCACCGCGATCGATGGCCAATTCCGCCAACAACCAGGCCGGGCTATCATCGCCGGCGTATTCAGGAAAGAGTGCCTGTGCACGCTCCAGGCGCGCGCGTGTGGAGTCGCGCTGCTTCTGCTCCATCGCCTCGAGCGCCGACGCCATGGTCTCGATGAACGCGCCGCGGGGTACCAGCATCCCCGGCGTCGTCGCGCGGCCACCAGGCGTGGTCGCGATCGCGATGCCGCCCGACGTGGGACGATCGGCCGAAATCGACTTCAGCGGCACCGCAAACTTTGTGCGCATCCACAGGTCAAACTGCGTGTCGACCTGATCGGCGGATAATCCCAGCACGCGTTGAAACACCGATGGTGTGTCCAATCCGTCGCGGAATGCGACGAGCATTTGAGGCAGTGCCCGGGCGCCCTTGAGCGACTCGACCATTTCGCAGAACAGTGACGCCTGGTAGTAGCTGAAACCGATTTCGTCCGGGAAGCGCGGCCGGAGAAACCCCTCGTTCAACTGGCTCATGGGCCGCAACACACCGGCGCTGAGCGCGGCGAGGTACTGAACGCTGGCATCGGCGCCCCACCCGCGCTGCGCACGTCGCTCTTCCAGCACCGACATGCCCTCCGACAGCCATCGAGGCACACGATGTGCCGAGGCACCCAGCGTAAAGGCGTGCGTGAGCTCATGCCATGCGGTTGAGCCCCAGTTGAACGTGCCACGATCACGGGCGCTGGGCGTATCCATCGCCAACAGACTGCCGAAGCTGACGCCAAGCGCACCCAGTCCGGTCAGGCCAACACTGCGCACGGAGAAGTCTGCATGGTACCGGTAAAACTCCAAACGCACCGGCGTTGGCGGTGCGAACCCGTATCGCACCTGCAACGAGTCGAACGCCCGTTCGAGCAACGGGACGATGTACATCGCCAACAGGTCGGCTTCTTCGGCGGGCGCCACGACTTCGAAACGTCCCTGGCGCACGGTGCGAAACGTTTTCAGTTTGTCGAGCAGGTCGAGCGTATTCTTGTGCCACACATTGAACGGATCGAGCGTGAAGGCCCGATTGAGGGCGGCCTGACCAGCCGCCATCTTGCCGGTACGCAATTGATTCGTGCCAAGCACGCCGAGCGCGCGCACGGACAGGCTATCGTACGCCACGGCCTGCTCGGCCAGCGTCACGGCTTCCGCATAGCGTCGTGTGCGCACCGCTGCGTCGGCAAGTTCCGCATAGAAGTCTGCCGGTTTGGGCTGCAGGGCCATCGCCGCCGCGCGCGATGACCGAAACGACACGGAGTCTCCACTCAGCCATCCGAGCGCGCCCAGCACCGACCACGCCACCATTGACGCACTGTCGACGGCGAGTGCGCGACGTGCGCTGATTTTCGCGGAGTCCCACTGTTCCGCTTCGAGCTGCATCCGTGCCACGAACGCCAGCGCACCGACCAGCCGCGGATTGGATGACAGCGCCTTCCGTGCCGTGGCCAGCGCCGAGGGCTTGCCCTCAAACTCTTCGACCTGCGCCAAACCAAGCAACGCTTCGGCGTCGTTTGGGGCGCGCTTCAGCACCGACTCGTACGACAGCCGCGCGTCTGGGGCGTTGTACTTCTCGAGGAACAGATTGCCGGTGCGCCGGGTGGCGTCGAGGTTGGCGCTGTCGGCAGCGCCCGCGTCGAAGGCGGCCAACGCGGCGCGCGCCGCGCCGGCATCGCCCGACGACAGCAATACCCAGGCGCGACCAGCAATCACGTGTTCGGCGCTGTTCCGGCCACCGCTTCGCGCATACTCACCCACGATGACCGATGCCAGGCGTGTTGACTCGCGACGATCGCCGCGCTGTGCCGCCGCTTCGGCCTGCTCGATCTGAGTACGCCAGCGCGCTGCGGGCGGTTGCGCCGGAGACTCACGGGGCGTGCACGCCACGAGCGACATGATCAGCAAAGCGGCGGGCAATGGCCGACTCACGGCTTGCCGCCGGCAGCGCGAATCGCCTGCGTTTTTTCGGCCAGTGAAATCAACACGCGCTCGAGTTCACGGTCGTACGCGGTGGGGTCCATTGATGACTTCCGTGCGCGGAGCGACGCCACTTCGGACTCCAGGGCCTGGCGCTCGGCCACCAGCGCGGCCACCCGCGGATCGTTGCTGACCACCGTCTTGCCGAATGACACCGTCGTCGCGCGCGTGGAATCGCTGATCTGCGAATGCTCCGTTTGCATGCGACCGGTGGACTCGTACACCTTGGCAACTTCGCGGGTGGCGTAACGGAAGGCCTCAAGCACCGAGACGCGCCCGTCCTTGTCGGCGTCGGATTCATCACTGGCGAGGGCTTTGGCGAAGTATCCGGCAAAGACCGATTCGTTTTTCTCCACGGCGCTTCGCGTTGCTGTGATCACGACCCGTCCAGGCGCCTTGAGCACCGGGAGAAAGTCTCCGCTGCCCGTGGCCGCGTTGACAAATACCACGGACTGACGCGTGAACCCGCTGAGCCACGTGGCATAGTCGGCCGCGGTGGCGTCAGGGCCCGGAAGGTTCACCTTGGATCCTGTACTTTCACCACTGCCATGTCCCAACAACAACACCAGCAGCACGTCTCCCGGCTGTACGCGTGTGCTCAATGTCGTGAAGGCACTCGCGACCGCGCCACGGGTAGATCGACCGTGCGACAGCGCGTTGGGCAACGAGTCTTCCGTGAGCACAATGAGACTGGAATCGCTCACGCTCCATCGGACGTGCGCGGCCTCCTTTACGGTCGCGGCAATCAGTTGAAATGACTTCCGGAACGACGCATCGCCAGAGAGGCCGGATACGATAAGCACGTGCGTGCGCTGCGCGGCACCCGGCGCGGCGCCCAGCGCGAGCGCGAGAACGGCCAACGCGCCGCGCCGTGCTGCCGTGCGAAGCCAACGTGTCATCAGGCCAATCCCCGCCAACGGCGGTAACCCCACTCGGCGCCCAACAACAGCGCGAGCAGCAGAAAGACAATGGGCATATCCCAGAGGTCTTTTGCTTCCCGCACGGTGACACCGCTTTCGGTAAACATCGCGTCGTCCGCCAATTTCGCGACGTCGTCGAGGGTGTAGTAGCGACCGCCAGTTTCATTGGCGATGCGACGAAGAACGGCGGGACGCTGCTCCGCCTGCGAAACATCTGCCCCTCGATCATCCACCAGCAGCGTGGTCGTGGCGACCCGCAAGGTGTCGCTGCCACGTTGGGCCGTTGCCGCGATGCTGTAGCGTCCGGAGTCGGGGGCAGTGAAACGACCCGTGTACGAACCGTCCTCACGTAACGACCATTCGAGTGGCACGGTGATCGTGGTGCCTGTGGGCGTGGTGACTGCGACCGTCACGTTGGCATCGTTGATATCGGCGAAAAACGCATCGGCCAGATGCGCGCGCAGCGTGACCGGCTCGCCCGGCGCTACGCGCGACGGGGACGCCGTGATCTCGAATGGCGCTGGCGCGTCATCCACCAGCCATCGGACCATTTGCCGCCACAACGTCTGGTGCGTCATGTCGTCCACCGCAATGCTGGCATCCATCTTCCACAGCCACGAGTCTTGCACCGCGAACACGGCGCTCATGCCGCGGCCATATCGTTGCCATGCCAGCACCGGCACATCGGCGCGTCCACCCTCGATTTGTCCCGCGAGCAGCACGGTGGCTCCGGCGCGCAGCGCGCCGGCACGATTCACCGACGACAGGGCGGGTAACGAATCCCAACGCGCCCGCGACGAGCCAACGGAGCCGCGCACCTGCAGGGCCGGGTGCGACTCGCCTGCGCGCGTTGGGACAACCTTCATCGTGGTCGCCGGGCCCTCGAGATTCGGCTCGCCGCGCGTGAGCGTGATTGGTAAAATGTCTGCCAGCGGCGTGTCGGCAAAGGCCCCTTCGGAGAGCGACGCCCGCCCGCCCAACACCAGCAGACCGCCCCCGCGTCGGCTCACGAAATCGGCAATCATGCGCAGTTGGTCGGCCGAAAAGAACGACGCCTCAATGCTGCCCAGAATGATCGCGCGATAGGAGAACAGCTCCTCGCGACTGGTGGGAAAACCGCCCAGCAACTCCATGCTGTCACGCACGCCAAGCCGCAGAAACTTCCGCTCCGCGCTGCGCATGAGGCCCACAACCTGCACGCCGGAATCGGTGGCAACCGCGCGACGCAGAAATGCGAACTCGGGACGCGGCTCGCCTTCAACATAGAGAATGCGGTCAGGCCCGGGGCGCACCTCGATGCTGGTTTGCCACTCGTTGTTTTCGGTAACCGTTTCGTTGTTCAGTGGCTTCGCGCGAACCGCCAGTCGATGCACACCCGCCTGCAGCGGCGGTACGCGCAAGCGCACATGCACCAGATCACCACTGGCCGGTGCCTGCACCGTATCGGACGACACTACGCGGCCATTGGCTTCCACAGAAACGATCGCCACTTCGCGACCAATACCACGCACACGCACATCGGCTTCGACCAGAACCGTCGCACCCGCCAGTGTGTGGCGCGGCGCCTGTACGCGCTCAACCGCGAGATCGCGATCAAAGCGTTCCCGACCAACGCCAACGGTGTACACCGGAATGCGCCGGGCACGATACGCCAGCAGCGCATCGTCGTACCGCGTGCCGCCATTGTCGGCACCATCGGATACGAGCACCACGCCCGCCAGCGGCAGGCCGTTCAGATCTTCGCGCACGGCATCAAGCGCCCGCGCCAGATCAGAACGTGTGCCGACACCCGTGAGATCGCGTGCACTTGCCAACGGCGAGGCATCGGCGCCGAACCGAAAGCGGCGCAGCGCAAAACGTTCACCCAAGGTCCGGCTCAGGGCGGCCGTATCGTCGAACGCCCGTTGCACCCGCGCCAGACGCGAAGTGTCGCCGACATCGCGAATGCGCATGCTGCGCGAGTCATCCAGCACAACGGCGAACACATTGCGTTGCGGAACCGCCGACGCGATCACCAGGCCAGGCCGCAACAAACAGCCCAGCACCAGCAGTACTGCCAGCGTGCGCAATGTACCCAACACAATACGATCGCCCACGGACAGCGTGCGAACGCGCGCATACAGGAACGCGACCAACAGGACCGTGGCCGCGGCGGCTACGCCGAGGAGCATGACCGGAACAACCGGTGCGAGCGCAAAATCACCCCGCGCAAAGATGCGCAGCGGGAACTTGAAGAAAAACGTGACGATGGCGTCGATGACCGCGGTCACGGCAATTGGGCAGGTGTTAAAGAAGGGAATGGCAGGAAGAACGACAGTGCACCACGGCGCACACATCGTCTACCCCGTGACGCGGAAGTTGGTCGAAGCGTTGGAACACCGCATCTCGGCCCAAGGACGAATGGATCAGTGTCGGACTTAACACCAGCGTCAGACGTCCGTCCAACCGAACGTGGCGAACGCTGATGCCAACTTCTGGCGCCGCGAACGCATCCTAATCATAGAGGAAAGATCCATGCGAAGACTCTCAGCGACCGCCTTGGCCGTCATGGCCACTGTAGTGACATCGGCCGTGGCTGTTGCGCAAACCCGACCCGTGCCACCACCGCGTCCCGATCGCGCTGGTCCGCCTGTTCCAGCGAATCCCGATAGCCAGCCGCCTCGCGACCGTCGGGCGGGCCCCGGCGGTCTCCAGGGTGGACCTGGCATGAGCGGCCCCGCGTCACAACTGGTGCGCATGCGCGCGCAGCTCGAGCTGACTGACGATCAGGTGAAGAAACTCGAAGCGCTGCAGTCGACACCGCAGCCAACGCTCAACGAGGCCGATATGCTGCGCGCACGCGCCGATCTCATGGATGCAACCAAGGGCGACGTGAGTCTGGAAAAGGCACGCGCCGCGCTCGATCGAATGGCTCGCGTACAAACCGATGTTCAGATCGCGCAGTTGAAATCGCGTCAGGACCTGCGGAATGTGCTGACCGTGCCGCAGCGCGCACAATTTGACGCCATGTCCCGCAATATGCGGGACCGTCGAGGCGACGCCATGCGCGGACAAGTCAACCAGCGCATTGGACAGATGCGTGGACTGCAATTCCGCAGACAGGGCCTGGGACGCGGCCGTGGTCCGTTCGAGCCGGGAATGGGCCAGGGAATGGGTCCCGGTATGCGCCAAGGCATGGCTCCCGGCATGGGCCAGGGTCCGGGCCCTCGAATCCGTCGCCCCATGAACGTGCCGGCGAACCCGCCAAGGCCACCCGCCGACACCAGTCGCTGAATCGAATGCGCCCTGACGGACAACTCGAAGGGAGACATTGCCACCGCCATGTCTCCCTTCTGTCGTCTTCCTTCTTCCGTCTTTTTGATTCGCCTCCAGCCCTAACGCGCCACCGCAACCGCCGCGATCAGTCGGATCAACGCATCGACGTCCCGGAGATCCAGCACTTCACCAGGAGAGTGAGAGTAGCGACCTGGCCAGGAAAGCCCGACGTTGGGCGCACCGAAGGGGGCGATGGCGCTGCCATCAGTCGATCCGTGTGTGGTCCCGACTTGTACGGGAATGCCCTGCGCGCGTGCAATGCGCAGGATCCGTTCGCGTTCGGCCGGCGGCGTGATCGATCCATCGTCGAGACCGCGAAGTACCGCGCCGCGCCCGAGCGGCAGCCACGCAAACATCGGTGACTCGAGCGGCGTGTCCGACGAGACAAACGTGTCAATGCTGTAGATGCGCACAAGATTGGTCCCGTGTTCCGCACCAAACGCACTCGCGCCCAGCAGTCCACCCTCTTCACGGGTGCTCCACACAAACAGCACCTTGTGCGCAAGGGTTGCAGGGTCAATGCGTTTGAGGGCGTGCAGCAGTGCCGTCGATCCCGTGCGATCGTCACTGCCGCGACCGGTCAGGCGGGTACCACCCAACCGCGTTGCATGCTTGTACGCGGTAATGGCCATGCCAATGCGAACGCCGCGTGACGCGAGTCCAGCCGAATCGGTGCCGAACCAGGCCGTGAGCGAAGTGATCGGCTTGCTGCGAGCCGAATCGCGCGGCACGAACACGCCCCGCAGTGACTCGGCCACACGACCTGCCGCATCGCGATCGAAATGCAGCATGGCGGGCTGACCCTCCCATGCGGTCATCACCACGCCGCCGCGTCGCGCCAGTCGCACCCGACCGTCAGGGAGAATTCCCTCCACTTCGAACGATACCTCGTCCATGTGCGCGATAAACGCGACCGAATCACGATCGGGACCGATGGCGACGATCAGGTTGCCGGCCGTATCCGTGGTAGCGCGCGCGGTGGCCCACGACGGAAGCAGCGCCGTGATCGCCTCGCGAACGCGCCATTCGTGTCCAGGAACACCGGCCAGGTCGGCGATCTGCAGGAATGTCTTTTCGGCCGCGTCGTACGCGTCTCGTCGCGGCATACGGGCACTCGCGGTATCGATTGGCGGCGCGATCCAACGTGCCGCGCTGTCGGAGCTCCCGGCTGCCGTGAGCGCCACGCGCATCAGCGCCCTCGCGTCGTCGGCATGAATCGATTCCACCAATGAACCGGCGAATCGTACCCGTGGCACTACAACCTGCACACTGTCCCGCATGAGACTTGTGGGGAGCACGCGTGCCAGACGCTGACGCGAGGCACCGAGACGTGTGACGGGAATGGATGTCGTAGTGGTGCGCGACTGATCGCGACCTTCGTCCAGCAGCGTCAGTGCGTCGATCTTGCCCAGACGCGCCAACACACCACTCAACCCCACAAAGCCAAAGCTGCGCTGAGACGACAACACAAAAATCGTCTCGCCGGCGCGTGGCGTTGACGACGGGTTTGCGACTTGCGTCATCGATTCGGCCGCACTCGCCACGGCGGCGCAACCGGCGCGTGCTCCGGCGGCCGGACCCGTGGCAAAGCCCTCGTACGTCCACAGTGGTCTGATCGCGACAACCGGATCGAGCAAAGCGACACCCAATGCCACGGCCTGTGCCCGCGTCTCGACGCCGAGGTCAACCCACAGCTGGTCGACATGGGCAATGGTCGTGTCAGCGCGATGCTGGCGGGCGAAGTGTCCGTTCGCGATGGCGACCACCCCGGTCACGTTGCCGCGCGCCGTGAGCAGGCGCACCTGCTGCGCTTCGTGAAACTGATCCCACAGCGGGTGACCCGGCACGCCCGCGCGGTGCAGGCGCACGAACCCGTCGGCGGTGATCTGACTGACGACAAACCCCGGCACGTCCATCGCGCAGGCCACGACACGTCTGGGCGAGCCACTGCCAACCCGCTTCACGAGGTTGCCGAATGCGTCGCTGCGCCACCCGGGCAACACGGCGGCGAGCACGCGTTGGCTACGCGACTCCCCACCTGGAGGCGCGTCGAGGTGGATCCACGCGGCGACGGCCGACGCGACCGCAACGCGCTCGGCGCCGAGTGACGCACTCTGCGCGCCGGTTGAAGCCGGCGGCACAATGGGCCACGCGACGAGCGCCGCGATCGCGGCACCAGAAGATACCGACCAGCTGCTGTGCGTCATCGACCACGTGGTGAGGGTTCGGCGCGCCAACGCGCGAGATCGGATGGCGTGTCCAGATCGAATCTACCGTTCCGGAGAAACACTGAAAGCGTACCTGTGGACTGGAGCATGTCCCGGGCCCCCCGGTCGCCCGAGAGGGCGCGCAATGGTGTCCATCGTGCCCTGGGGAATAGCGCCGGAATTCCCCGAACGTACGCGCCAGGTGTGGACTCGTACTCAGAGGCAACCAGAGATGCGCAATTCGATGATCTGCTGATAATGGCCTGTAGGTGGGCCGTATCGACACTCGGCATATCGCACGCCGCGAGGAGTACCGCGTCAGACAGGTTCGAATGCGTTTCCACCCATTCGATGCCGTGCCGGATTGACGAACCCATCCCTTCAGGCCACTCGGCGTTGTAGGTGACCTCGATCTGTAACACGGCAAGTACAGAGGCCACGGCCTCGTGCGCTGCCCCCGTGACCACCACCACCGGAGTGCAGCCTGCTTCGAGGAGTTGTCGCGCCGCGCGAACCACCATGGCACCGCCAGACTCATCGAGCACCAGCTGTTTCGCCGTGCCCAGTCGAGTCGACGCGCCGGCCGCCAGCACGATTCCGGCAATCGTTGGCGTGTTCACGAACGGCCCGTTACCAAGGCCATCACTGTGTGACGTGTGGCGTAGGCGTTCGCGTATGAATGGAACTCTGGAGTTCACGCAATGATCCGCCCGGTCGGCCGTGCAACGTCGCTTCGATTTCGGCGATCGCGGCAAGGGCGATCGATTCCGGTGACTCGCCACCCAGGTCGAGTCCGATGGGTGCGTGCAGTACGCGCTCCATGCTCGGCGTGATGTCGAGGCCACCGTTGCGCACAGACTCGATCAGCTGCACGGCGCGTTGACGCGACCCCAGCACACCAACATACCCAAGCGCCAGCGGCAACAGCCGCGCCAGCCACTCCGCGTCGATCGCAAATTGATGAGAGAGCAACGCCACTGCCGTGCGTGCATCGCGGGTCACGTGCGCCAGTCCCTCCTCGGCACGCGCCACAATGCGGGTCACGCGCTCAGGAACCGACACCGACTGCAGCACGAATGGCCGATGATCCATCAGCGTGACACGCCAGCCGAGCGTGTTCGCGATACTGGCAAATGCTTCAGCACCTCGTCCGGCACCGATAAGCACCAGTGAGACTGGCGGCACAAGCGGATCGACCAGGCAACGCACCACGCGACCATCAATCATGACATCGCCGAGCACCGGCTGCGCGGCACGTTGCGCCGACTCGACGAGCGCACCGGCGGCGTCGCGAAGTGTCGGTTCGCCGACGTGCCAGTCACGCGTGCCGCCGGCCGTGGATTCCTCAAGCACCGTGATCAGGGCACCGGTCTCGCGCGCGTCACGGATCGCGCAGGCGCGCTCCATCCACGACAGGTCCACCAGCGGCTCGAGCAGCAGATGCGCGATCCCGTCGCACATGGCGCCAAAGCCCCAGATGGTTTGCAGGTCGTCGCCCAAATCGTAGCGGAGTTGGCGCGGCACACCCGATGCGCATACGGCGGCGGCGTGCGTTGCGACGTCGCCCTCGAGGCATCCGCCGCTGACCGCGCCGGACAGAACGCGTCCGTCGGCATCCACCAGCAGTCGCGCCCCCGGCTGCCGATACGACGATCCGTCGACCGCGTACAACGTTGCCAGCGCCAAGGGCACCTGCGGCCGCTCGGAACGGGCACACAGCGCCGCGCGCGTCAAATCATCGAGACCGGACATGTGGGGAAAGTATGTGGTGTGCGCGGAGGGAAGGCGATGGGCCGGTGTCACCAACAACCCGATAAGGGAATGAAAGCAAGCACCCACTTGCCAGCAAGCAGTCACTTGCATTAGTGTGCACTTCATGATTGAAGACCATCGTCACCGCATTCTCCACGCTGCGGCTCGCGTGTACGCCCAGCACGGCTGGCGAGGGGCCACCACACGTCGGATTGCCGAAGAGGCCGGCGTTAACGAAGTCACGATCTTCCGGCAGTTCGGGTCTAAGGATGCGCTGCTCGAAATCGCCATGCGGGAGTGCGCGCGTCTGGAGCAGGAGGCGACGCTGCCCCACGAGCCGGCCCATCCGGAGCGTGAGCTCTATCAGTGGGTGCACGCCCACCACACCTCGCTGTCAAACATGCGGGACATTGTCCGTCAGATGATGAGCGAAGCCGCGGAGCGTCCCGAGACGGCCGTCTGTGCGGCCGAGGGACCGAGCGGCGCGTTTGCACAATTGCGTCAGTATGTCGTCCAATTGCGACGTCATGGCTGGATCAGCGAACCTGAGGAAACGCGTCCCGGCGATGTGCGCGGCGCGGTCACGATGCTCATGGGCGCCATTTTTGCCGACGCGATGAACCGCGAAATCATGACGGTCATGTTTCCGCAATCAGTTGAGGATTCCCTGCATGCCTACGTCCGAATTTTTCTGCGTGGCATTGGGGTCGCCTCGGAACCATCGGCATCCCGAAAGCGTACGCCTCGGCGAACCATCAGCACTTCACATTCGATTGCGGAATGATGGACAGACTTCTCAAGACATTCGCGCTGCTGTTGCTGGCGCTCGGACCCGCTACGCTGCACGCCCAGGTCAGCGCGGCGACCAGCGGGCCGATCACCCTGTCGCTGAACGACGCGCTTCGACTCGCCACCGGTGCCAGTGAGCAGGTGGCGTTGGCCCGCGCCGGTGAACAGCGGGCCAGGGGACAGCAGCTACAGGCCCGTTCGGTGTTGCTGCCGCAGGTCTCCTCCACGCTGAATTGGCAGAAGCAGTTGCAGAATCAGTTTGCGGCCATCTCGAAGCGCGCATCCAACGGCAACAGCGGAGCCGACAGTGACAGTTCCTCGGCAGGCAACGCCACGTCGTCCATTACCCGCATCTTCGCGTCCGAGTACAACTTCAACCTTGGGTTGACGGCATCGCAGCCCCTCTACACGGGCGGTCGGGCGACGGCAAACATCCGGGCCGCGCGCGCTGGTCGTGAATCGGCCGAAATCGGCATTACCAGCGCGCAGGCGCAAGCGCAGCTCGATGTCACGCAGGCGTATTACGATGCGGTGCTGGCGGAGCGGCTGCTCTCGATTGCCGATTCCACGCTGGTACAGGCTGAACGCACCCTGCGTCAGGTGCAACTCACCCGCAGCGTTGGATCAACGTCGGAGTTCGAACTGATCCGTGCGCGCGTCACACGGGACAACCAACGACCCGGTTGGCTGCAGGCGCGCACCACGCGGGATCTCGCGTATGTGCAGCTGCGACAGTTGCTCAATCTTGACGCCGATCGTGTGGTGTCGCTCACCGACAGTATCGTCGAAACGCCGCTGGCGCCGATGACGACACCGGTGACGACGATCACCACCGTCAACGTAGCGGCCGCCGATGTGCTCGCGCTCGACCCGGCGGTACAGGCCCGTGTCGCGCGTACACTCGCCAGTACCGATACCGGTGCGTCAACACGCGCGCCCGTGCGCCAGGCGCTCAAGGGGGTCGAGGCGGCGCAGCAGCAGCTCCGTGCCACGAAAGCCCAGCGCCTCCCCACGCTCGCCGCGACCACGAACTATCAGCGACTCGCGTATCCCACCAACGTGTTGCCCAAGAGTCTCGCCGACTTCTTTCCCAACTGGACCGTCGGCATTGGGCTGTCGTATCCGATCTTCACCGGTGGGCGCATTCGCGGCGACATTCTGGCCGCCGAAGCGTCGGTGATCGAAGCGCAACAACGTTTGCGTCAGGCACAGGAGGGTGCGGCCCTCGATGCGCGTGCCTCCACGGCCAGGCTCACCGAGGCCGAAGCACTGTGGCAGGCCAGCGTGGGTACGGCTGAACAAGCGCAGCGTGCCTACGAAATCGCTGAAATCCGTTTTCGCGAGGGCATCTCCACCCAGCTCGAGCTCTCCGAAACGCGCGTGCAACGTCAGCAGGCGTTGGCCAATCGCGCCCGTGCCGCACGTGATCTGCAAGTGGCCCGCAAGCGACTTGAGTTGCTGCGCGATCTTCCGTTGTCTTCCGGCTTTACCACGCCAACCAGTTCCAATCCATGATGAACACCATGCGCCGCCGGGCGCCGAGTCTGACGTTGATCGCGGCGCTGGCCAGCGCCGTGATGTTTGGTGCCTGCAACAAGGATCGCGCCGCTCCGGGTGCCGTCGCGGCCACCGTGCAAACCATTGGACCGGAAAATATTGCCGTCGCGAAAACGGACACGCTGCGCAGCGGACCGGCCATCTCGGGCACGCTCATCGCCGATCGCGAGGCCCGCATTCGTGCCGAAGTGTCGGGCGCCGTGTTGCACACCTACGTCGATGCCGGGCAGCGCGTCGCCTCTGGCACGCCATTGGCGCGGATCGATGATGGAGTGTTGCAGGACGCCGCGCTTTCGGCGCGTTCGAATGTCACGCAAGCCACCGTAGCCGCCGATCAGGCAACCCGCGAACTCAAACGCGCAACCACATTGGTGGCAGCGGGCGCCATTGCGGAACGTGACGTGGAAGGCGCCGAGCGGGCGAATCTGTCGGCACAGGCTCAGCTGGCCGACGCGAGGGCGCGACTGAGCACGGTCGAAAAGAATCTGCGCAACGCGACGATCCGTGCCCCGTTTGCCGGAGTCGTCGCCGAGAAGTCGGTGAGCCCTGGTGATATTGTGGCGCCTGGCGCAGCCCTCTTCACAGTCATCGATCCGCGCAGTCTCAAGGTCGAGGCGTCGGTGCCCACGTCGGCGCTTGCGGATGTGCGTGTCGGCGCACCTGTGGTGTTCACCGTGAACGGATCTGACCGCGTGTTGGAGGGGCGCATCACGCGCGTCAGTCCGATGGTCAATCCCCAAACGAAACAGGTCACCCTGCTGGCCTCGGTGCCGAACGCGCAGAACGCGCTGGTGGCCGGACTTTTCGTCGAGGGGCGCGTCGCGTCCGAAAAACGTGTGGGGATTCTCGTGCCCGAACGGGCCGTTGATCAGACGGGCATCGTGGCCATCGTGATGCGGCTCAAGGGCGGGAAAGTGGAGCGGGTCGAGGTGCAACTGGGCGTGCGCGATGAAGGCGCGGAAACGCTGGAGATTCGATCGGGGCTGTCCGGTGGTGACACGGTGCTCCTCGGTGCCGCGCGCGGCATCTCCGTGGGATCGCCGGTTGTGGTGTCGTCACCGAAGGACGGACCGGCGGCGCCGGTCAAGAACAACTAGGCCGACGTCCGGTCAGCCACAGGTACCTACGGGAATTTCATGTTCATTTCAGATTTTGCGATCAAGCGCCCGCTCATCACGGTCGTCTCCATGCTGGCGCTGGCGGGATTCGGGCTGGTGGCGCTGTTTCGACTGAAAACCGATGAGTTCCCCGTCGTCGCGCCACCGGTGGTGTTGACGACCATCGTCTATCCTGGTGCATCGCCGGAGCAGGTTGAGCGGGAAGTGCTCGAACCCATCGAAGAAGCCATTCAGGCGATTTCCGGCGTGAAGAGCATCAATGGCGAGGCCCGCGATGGCTTTGCGCAGATCACCACCGAATTCGAGTTCTCCAAACCGTTGCAGGACGCGACGCAGGAGATTCGCGATGCGATCAGCACCAAACGTCAGGACCTCCCGCAGGAGATGGAGGAGCCAATTCTTCGGCGCTTCAACGAGACCGACGCGCCCATCGTCACCCTTTCGCTGTTTTCCACGTCGCTCACTCCGGCACAGCTCACGCTGATCGCCGATCCCGGTATCACGCGCGAACTGCGTTCCATTCCCGGTGTGGCCGATGTGAAAGTCACCGGTGCCGTAAAGCGCGAACTCACCATCAATCTCGACCCGCAGCGGCTGCAGGCGGCGGGCGTGAGTGTGCCGCAGGTGGTGCAGGCGTTGCAACAGGGCAACCTGGCGGTACCGGTTGGCCGCCTGAACAGTGCGCTGGATGAACGCACCATCCGCTTGCAGGGCCGCTTGAATGGTCCGCAGGATTTCATGCAGTTGGTGGTGGCCGAGCGTGGCGGCCGAGTGGTGCGGCTGGGGGATGTGGCCACCGCGGCCGACGGTACGGAGGAACAGCGTACGGTCGCGCTCTACAATGACAAGGATGCGGTGGGCATTGAAATCAAGAAAACCAGCGAGTATTCCACTACGGCCGTCGCTGAAGCGATCTTGCAGAGGGTCGAGCAGCTAACGCCCGCGCTGCCAGCGGGAGCGCAGATCAAGGTGGTGAAGAACAAGGGTCTGCGCGTTGAAGATTCGGTGAGAAACGTACAGGAAGCGCTCGTCGAAGGGGCGCTGCTCACCGTGCTGGTCGTATTCCTGTTTCTCAACTCGTGGCGCTCCACGGTCATTACGGGGCTCGCGCTCCCGGTGTCGGTGCTGGCCAGCTTCGTTGCCGTCTGGGCGTTTGGCTTCACGCTGAACACGATGTCGCTGCTGGGGCTGTCATTGGCCATCGGTATCCTGATCGACGATGCCATTGTGGTGCGCGAAAACATCGTGCGGCACATCGAGATGGGGAAAGACCACTATACGGCGGCGCGCGAAGGAACGGATGAAATCGGACTCGCTGTCGCGGCTACAACGTTCTCGATCATCGCCGTCTTCGTGCCGATTGCCTTTCTGCAGGGTGTATCCGGTCAGTGGTTCAAACCGTTCGCATTGACCATCGCCTGCTCGGTGCTCGTGTCGCTGTTCGTGTCATTCTCGCTCGACCCCATGCTGTCGGCCTACTGGCCCGACCCGCATCAGGAAGAGCACCAGAAGGCGTGGATCACCAAAAAGCTCGATCGATTCAACATCTGGTTCAACGGTTTGGCGAACGGCTATCGTCGCGTGATCGGCTGGGCGTTGGATCATCCCAAATCGATGGTATCATTGGCTGTGGCCAGTTTTGCGATCGCCTTGTCCATGCCGGCCCTCGGGCTTGTGGGTGGCGGATTCTTCCCGCTGGAAGACAACGCCGAAGTGCAGCTCACGGTAGATGCCCCCCCCGGTGCGAATGTCGATTATCTGCGACAGAAGGTTGGCGAAACGCTTCGTCTGATGAGCAAGGACAAGTATCCGGAAGTGCAGTACACGTTCGTGACTGCCGGTGGTGCGAGTGGAGCGGTGGACAAGGCCAGCATTTACGTAAAGCTCAGCACCAAGGCCGAACGTCGCGCGATTGGGCAGCGCGGCGCCGAGGAGCTGGCGGCGCAGATGCGCGAAGACGTGAAGCGTATTGGCGGCGCCGACGTGGCGGTATTCACGAACGATTTCTCTGGCGCACAGAAGCAGATTTCGCTTGAGCTGCGCGGGAGTGACAAGGCCGCGCTGCAGTCGGTGGCCAATCAGTATCTGGCGGCGGTGAAGGCGGCGCCGGGCGCGGTAGACGTGGGACTCAGTACCAAGGGACAGAAGCCGGAACTCACCGTAGAGATTGATCGCGGACTGGCCGGCGCGCTGGGGCTCAGCATTGGACAGGTGGCGCAGGCCATTCGTCCCGCCTTTGCCGGGCTCGATGCTGGCGATTGGGTGGATCCCACCAATCAAACGCGCAAAGTGATGGTGCGGCTCACACCCGAGGCGCGCGCACGTGGATCCGACCTGGCCCAGCTACCGATCGCCATCGGGACCGGCCCCAATGCCCAACTCATCCCGCTGCAGCAGGTGGCGCGCATCCGGAGCAACCTCGGTCCAGCCATTGTCAATCATCTCAATCGCGACAACGTGATCAAGGTGGAGGCGAATTTCGCCGGACGGTCGCTGACTGAAGTGATGAAGGATATCGACGCAAACGTGGCGAACATCACGATGCCGCCGGGCGTGCAGTTGTCTACCGGCGGGCAGGTGCAACAGCAACAGGAGGTGTTCACTAACATCTTTGTCGCGCTCGGCGTGGCCATCGCGCTGATGTATTTGATACTCGTGGTGCAGTTCGGTTCGTTCCTCGATCCAATCGCGATTCTCATTTCGCTGCCGTTGTCGCTCATTGGTGTGATGGGTGCGTTGGCCATCACCGGACACACGATCAATCTCATGAGTTTGATTGGCGTAATCCTGTTGTGCGGCATCGTCGCAAAAAACGCTATTCTGCTCATCGACTTCGCGAAGTGGGCACGCGAGCGCAACGGCATGCCGCTTCGCGAAGCGCTGATCGAGGCCGGGGCCATTCGACTGCGCCCCATTCTCATGACAACCTTCGCGCTGATCGCGGGTATGATCCCGGTGGCGCTGGGGCGAGGCGAGGGTGCGTCATTCCGAGCGCCACTGGGGGTTGCGGTCATTGGTGGTGTCATTACGTCCACCGTGCTCACCCTGCTGGTCATTCCGACGTTCTACGAGATTTTCGACAACATGCGAAGCTGGTTTGCGCGACGGGTGGGCCTGACGGCGCCGCATACGGGACAGTTCCGGGCGATCGACCCCGTGACAGGCGTGGGGAACTAACGCGCCGGAACGCGCCAACAGCCCGCTAGATTCCTCGTTCCAGCTGCCCTCGCCCGCTCCCGCCGAACGCCAATGATGACTTCCGTCCGACTGCTTTCGTTCGCCATCGTGGCAGTGACCGCGGTATCGGCAAGCGGTTGGACGGATCTCAACTCTGTGGAGGCACTCGCCGACAGCTTCTGGACCTACGCGTTTCTGGGACTCTCGGCCATCGTGATCGAGGAGTTGGCGCCGGTGTTTGGCGGCATCGCGGCGCACGAAGGCGAATTGCAGTTATTCCGCGTGATTGTTGGCATCACACTGGGCGGCTGGCTGTGCACCACACTGTTGTACGCCGCCGGACGCGTGAAGTGGGATTGGATTCGCAAACGGTTCCCACGATTCCGTGCCGCGGGCACCGTGGCGCTCCGCGTCGTCGGGCGCAATCCGCTCACTGCGTCGTTTCTCGTGCGCTTTGCCTTCGGACTACGCATTGTGCTGCCGCTGGCGTGCGGCGCGGCACGCGTTCCCATCGCGACCTATCTGGCCGCGTCGCTGCTGGGTTCGGCGCTATGGACGATCGTGTTTACGCTCATTGGATACGCCGCCGGTGAGGCGGCCGTGCGCGCGGTCGGGCATGTCGGACGTGTCGGCGAGGTTGTTGGCGCGGTGGTGGTCACGGCGATCGTGTATGGATTCATCAGATGGAATCGCAGGCGTCGCGCAAGGAAGGATGAGCGCAAGCGACGGAAGGCGCTGCAACCCAGACGGGAACCCACGCCGAGAAGCGTCAGTCGCATCGAGCCGTAGCCGTCGAACCGCATCGGTACCACATCCGACGCTGACGACTCCTTGAGGTAGTACGGGTTGGCGTCTCAATTGGCGCTGCACACTTGCAGAAAATAACAATCGGATGAGCGAATCCGCCTTCAACGAACGCGAGATCTGCACCAAGTTCATCACCCCGGCCCTGAGGGATTCAGGCTGGGATGAGATGACGCAAATCCGTGAGGAGTATCGCTTCACGCGCGGCCGTATCATCGTGCGCGGCAAGCTGGTGACACGCGGGCAGTCAAAGCGGGCGGACTACGCATTGTACGCCAAGCCCAATATCCCGATCGCCATCATCGAAGCCAAGGACGGCACTCATGGTGTGGGTGACGGAATGCAACAGGGGCTCGAGTACGCCGAAACGCTGGGCATCCCGTTCGTATTCTCGTCGAATGGTGCGGGGTTCGTGTTTCACGACCGCACAGGCGCGAGTAAAACGCTTGAGACCACCCTCACGCCTGCTGAGTTCCCGTCGCCGACCGAATTGTGGGAACGCTACTGTGCGTGGAAGGGGCTGACGGAAAAGCAGTCCGAGATCGTGTTGCAGGACTACTACGACGATGGCAGCGGAAAGGCCCCCCGCCACTATCAGGTAAGCGCCGTCAACGCCGCCATGGAGGCCATCGCAAAAGGGCGCGATCGCATCTTGCTGGTAATGGCGACTGGCACTGGAAAGACGTATACCGCATTTCAGATCATCTGGCGATTGTGGAAAGCGGGCCGCAAGAAGCGAATATTGTTTCTGGCCGATCGAAATGTCCTGATTGACCAAGCCATGGTAAACGACTTCCGGCCATTTGGCGCGGCCATGGCGGGACTTATCCTACATCTTCGTTATGCCGTCGGGCGCGTCAGCCGTAGTGATAGCGCGCTTGACGAGATTTGAGATGGTCGTCAATTTGCAGGCGGCGAAGCGGATCGGGCTCACGATTCCGCCAACGGTATTGGCGCGAGCGGATCGGGTCATTGACTGAATGACCGGAACGACAGCACGGCGCCCTGGTCGGAATCACACACGGAACCGCGCGGGAAAAGGGGAGACCATGGCTCGCAATACCGGGTTCCTGTTGCAGTCACCGGAAGTTCTCGATGGGATCGGCGCGGCACGCTCCGTGGCGCTCGCGGAAGCGGGGATCCGCACGATCGCGGAGTTGCTGCGTGCCGGGCCGCGACGCGTACATTCGCTGTCGCGCAACAGTAGCAAGCGCCAGGTCGGCGGCTGGTTCTGCGCTGCCCAGCTCTTGCGCGTGCCAGGCGTGGCTCCGCAGCTCGCAAAGGCGCTGGTCGAGGGCGGGATCCGCACGATCGCATCGTTGGCCGACACACGCCTTGAGACGATCGAGGGTATCACGCGCGACGCAGCCGATGCGAGCCGGCTCATCGCCCTGCCGACGGTTTACGAGCTCGCCGCCATCCAGCGCGAGGCGTCTATGCTGCTCGACACGGGGATCGCCGCCGGCCGCCTCCTCGATGGCGCGGGAGAGCCGCTCGCCGACATCCTCGTCGATGCAGGGTCACAGGAAACACGCTCTGATGCCGCCGGCCGCTGGTCGTTCGAGAGGCTCCCTGTCCGCGAGCTGCGCCTGCGCGTGACACTCCCAGACCGTCCTTCCTTTACGCTCGGCCGCTGGCGAATTCGCGCTGCGAAGCTCCTCGGCCCCCTGACGCACCGGATCCCTCTCTTCCCGGACGGTCCCTTCGTTCTGCGGGTCGTGCATGAGCTGGACGGAAACATCGTGGTGCCGGCCGGCGCCTCGCCACCAAGACTACACGACCGTGCGCTCGCCGAATTCCGCGATGGGACGCACTTCGAGGTTCGGCAGACGCTCCGTGGCGGCAAGGTACGCCTGGTCAGTCTCTGGCGGGTCCGCGTCGGTCAGGAGATCCATATCGAGCGCACCGAGGTGGTTCTGGCGGCGCTCCCTCCGGGGGTCGGCGAGAGGAGCGTTGTGCTCCTGGAAAGCGGCCGTCTAATCGCGACCGACCTCGATCGAGCCGGCGTCGCCGGGCTCAAGCGCGAGCGCTGGCGGGCGGCGAATCCGCCACGGAGTCGGCATATCCTTCGTCGGCGCTCGCACTCTCCGGCAGTGACCCCGGCAGGAGAAGCGCGATGAGCGAAGAGGCTATGGGCTATCGGCTGGTCAATGGGGGCAACCCCTGCGACATCTGCGACGGGCTTGAGGGCGTATACCCGTCGCCTCCGGCGGTGCCATTCCATGTGCGATGCGCGTGCACCGTGCAGGTGGTCGAGCTGGGCACGCCGTTCTACGAGGTGCGCGACATTGAGGTGCATGAGGCCGACTATACTGAAGAGTCGGAGGAGGGGGAGTTCACTAACTCCGAGAACGTGGATTATGCGGTCGAGATCACAATCGAGCTCGGAGTCATAGAAGAAGAGCTCGATGCGCACGTCGCGGCCGAAGTCGACTGGACTCCCGATTACGGTGAACCCACGTGGATCCTGCAAGTCCCGCCGCGCACGCACGTCTCGTTCACGGCCGAGATCGCCTACCGAGCGATGATGTGCGGCGGTGAGCTCTGGAAGATCTATCCCGTCGATGACGGCAGTGGCGGGATCCACACGCGCGAATACCACGTGGGGCGCGTCGGCGGCACGGCTCTGGCGCGGATCGGGCTGGTTGCGGTCACGGTCCACGCCAGTTCGCTCGACGACGCACCCTCGTCGCCTACCGGCCCGGCAGACGACGGCGACGACTACTTCATAGGTCCCGACGAGCTCCCGACGTGAGCAGCACTCGCCACATCATCGATGATTGACCATTTCCGGCTGCTACGCAGCGTCACACCGACTCGGCTGCACCCTCACCGGCGCGTGCGTCGGTAC
>JANOKE010000599.1:0-2897 GCA_031419135.1 Gemmatimonadaceae bacterium | reverse complement strand
GTCCTGCTTGCTCACCCCGTGGGCCAGGTAGGATTTTCGCCATCATCCCTTCTCCCTCCATTGACTCCCGAAGCACTGTATTGGACCTACGCGCTGGCCCCCGACGTGACAGTCGAAGCGGTGCGTGGAGGCGCCTTCCTCCACACAGCGACCAGCCGGAGCTGGATTGAAAGGTCCGTGGGTTGGATGGAGGTACTTCCGTTGGTGGCAACTGCCGGCCGCACCGAAGACTTCATCGTGCAGCGGATTCGCGACGTCGCGCCCGGAGACGACGCCCAAGTGAGCTGCGCTGCGTTGCTCTACCACCTCGATCAACTGGGTCTCCTGACGCGAGCGATGTGCAGTTCTGGACGACAACTGGAGTCGTGCGTGCCACTGCGCCAGCCACCCGCTTCGCCGCCGGCCCGCCCTCCGAAAGGGGTGCTTCGGCTCTCGCCCTTGGTCTTTCTTCGTGTTGAAAACGCTTCCGTGTCGATCGAAGCTCCGGGGGGCTGGGCCAAACTCACGGTGCACGACCGCGAATTGCTTCCACTCTTGTGCGACCTCGGCAGCGGCCGATCCGCCGCAGAGATCGCCGCCGCAACGACACGTCATTCGCGCGAAGCCATTATGGCGTTCCTTGTGCTCGTGAGTTGGTGTGGTCTTCTCGAGCGCAGCGATGGCGCGGCGTGGCACGGCCACGACCTTTTGTTCCATGCTCGCACTCGCCGGGGATATGCCCGGGTCGTGCTTGGAAAGACGGGGGCGAGTGGCGAGAGCGCCGCTCAGCAAGCGCCCGACCGGCGCAACCCTGGCGCGCGTCGTATTGTCCTCGATCCACCCGACCTCGCGCGCCTCGTCGCTGAGGACCCGCCCCATGCGTTGGTTTCCGAGCGGCGACATTCGAGCAGACGGCATGGGTCGGAGCCACTCACGTTGGCGCAGTTGTCGGAGTTCCTGTTTCGCACCCTTCACGAGCGTGGAGGCCGGCGTCCCTACCCGAGCGCGGGAGCGTGCTATCCATTGAAGGCCTGGCTCGCGGTGCACCGCTGCCGCGGAGTGGCACCGGGCCTCTATGCGTACGACGACGCGCGACACGAACTCGTCTTTGCTGGCGGTCCGGGGAGGGAGCTCGATCTTCTGCTCGCGGACGCTGCCGGCGCGGCGAACTCCGACACACCGCAGATCCTGCTGGTGCTCGCCGCCCGATACGCACAGATCCAGCCGATATACGCGCACCTCAGTTACAGTCTGATTCTGAAGGAAGTGGGCGCGGTGTTTCAAGCGGCGACGATGGCGGCAGCGGCCATGGGGCTGTCGGCATGCCCGTTAGGCTGCGGAGATTCTCTCCTGTTCTCCCGTCTCGCGAGACTGAACTCGCTCACCGAGACCTCCGTAGGTGAGTTGACGTTGGGGTCGTCAACGTAGCCGCCACGAGTCCCGAGCTTGACGCCATCCCGAACTCGGTGGATTGGCGATAGAGGGTACACCTTTGGTGTGTCACGATTGCAAAAGTGAAGAGCCGGCCGGCAGGTGGCAAGAGGATCACTCGCAACAACGGCGCAGGGTTCGGTACGAACCGCGGACTTGTGGAGCGAGGCAAGTCGGGCGAACGTCTATGCGTCAATCGACGTTGCAGCGAACAAGCGGTGGCGAGCGTCACCGGAGTCTCCCACAGCCCAAGTGGCGTTCGTGACCGGACATTCGATACCGCAACAACCTCACACGGTGGGACCATACCACCTCGAGCGCGAGCTCGGTCGCGGAGGATCTGCGGTGGTCTACCTCGCGCGCCATGTCAGCGGGAGCGAGGACGTTGCGATCAAGGTCTTGCGCCCCGAACTCGCGCAGTCGATGAGCGCGGAGCGCTTTCTGCGCGAAATTCGCGTCACGGCAGGACTTGATCATCCGGGTATTGTTCGGCTGCTCGACTCGGGCGAGGCCGGTGAGCATCTGTTTTTCGTGCTCCCATTTATGGACGGCGGGACGCTCCGAGGGCGGCTGGAACGCGAAAAACAGATCGCCGTCGCCGAGGCTATACGGATCGCGTGCGCAATGGGCGAGGCTATCGCGTACGCGCATGGGCGCGGGGTCATTCATCGCGATATCAAGCCTGAAAACATCCTGTTCGGCGGCAACCGCGTCTGTCTCGCGGACTTCGGAGTTGCCCGGGCGCTCGAGGGGATGCCCGGTTTTCACACGACGTCGACCGGGATGGTACCTGGTACGCCCGCGTACATGAGTCCTGAACAGGCCAGCGGCGAGCGCGATATCGATGGGCGTAGCGATGTTTACACGTTGGCCTGCGTGCTGTACGAAATGTTGGCAGGCGTTCCGGCGTTTGTTGGCGCCACGTCGCAGTCGGTGCTGGCGCAACGCATGACGCACGTGCCACAAAATGTGCGAATCTACCGGCCGCTCGTCCCGGAACGCGTGGCCGCAGTAATCGAAAAGGCCTTGCAGCCGACACCGGCCGATCGGCATCAAACCGCCGCCGAATTCGTGCGAGAGCTGTCGGCCGCGGCCGAAGCGCCCACGGCCCTGCCCGACACGCGGCCGATGGTCGGCACGGTCGGCAAGAACCGACGTTCAATGCGTATCGGGGCGCTCCTGGTGCTCGTCACCGTTGCATTTCTCGCGATCCGCGACCGCGTCGGTCGTTGGAGCCCACGTAGCAGTGTGCCAGTGCTTCACCGCTCGCGCATCGCGGTTGCGCCATTTAACGTGCATTCCGATTCGGCCGCAATCTCAGAGTGGAGGTACGGATTGGTCGACGTGCTGGCGCGTAACTTCGATGGCGCCGGGCCGTTGGAGGCGGTGTCGGCGTCCATCATCATCGCCGGGTGGGATTCAACGAACCGTGCAGACCGAGCGTCGTCTGATCGGTTGGCCAGCCGAACGGGCGCGGGCTTGGTGCT
>JANOKE010000598.1:0-1193 GCA_031419135.1 Gemmatimonadaceae bacterium | reverse complement strand
GTATAGACCCACGTCGCGCCGCCGTCGTTCGACCAGGCAACGGTCACGCTCAGGCCGGTTGTTCCGAGGCTATGCGTTTCCGAACCAACCTTGAAGTCGGTGTTGGACGGAATGGGGTTGCTGATCACCACCGACGTAGCGACCGCCATGCCGGTGTTTGTGAACGCGCCGCTGAATGCGAGTTCGGTTCCCGGGAGCTGCGTTCCGGACGGTGTCACGCTCTCAACCAGCGTCATGCTGGGAAGGACGTCCGCCACCGTGACGTTGAGGCCGAACTCCGAGGTGTTGTTGGTCAAATCGGTGGCGGTCGCTGTGACCTTGTCACCGCTACTGAGCCCGCTCACCGTGAATGTCCCACTGAAATTCCCGCTTGCGTCGGCGGTCAGAAACCCCAGGTACGCCTGCCCCTCACCGTATCCCAGCGCATCGAGAGAACTCTTGAAGATCTCAACGCGTGAACTCGCAAACAGACTCTGATTTGCCGTGCTGCCGACGTACCCGCTCACGCCGAGCGTGGTGCCGTTCAGCACCACGGAGGTGAACACCGGCGCGTCCATCTCAGAGTTGGGCAGCAGGGCGCTCTTGGTGCCGTTGTTGAGCGTGACCGCGTCATCCGAGAGGTCAATGCCCAGACCGCTGTTGGCGAAGATCGCATTGCGTTGAATGCGGACGCCGCTGGCAGCATTGATCACCGCTACGCCGTCCGAGCCGTTGTTCGCGATCACATTACCAGCCCCGGTGACCGTATCGCCGATACTGGCGTCGCCCGCGTCCACGAGAACGCCGAAGGTACCGTTGCCGATCGCGCCGGTCCCGGCGCTATCCGCCCCGATGGAGTTGCCACGGATGATGTTGCCGGTGGTGGTGGGTCCAATCACCACGATACCACCCAGGGTATTCCCGGCGATCACGTTTCGCGCCGAGGCGGTGGTGCCGCCAATGGTGTTGGTGCTGGCACCGCCAGAGAACGTCAAACCGTGTACCGCGTTTGGAACGGCGGCCGTGCCGGCGGCGTTGGTACCGATACGGTTGCCCTGCACTTGCGTCCCGCTGGTCGTGCCGTACAGCCAGAGGCCGTGGTTGGTGTTACCGGAGATGACATTTCCGGCGCCAGCGGTCGTGCCACCGATCGTATTGTTCGGCGCCGCTTCCACCCATACACCGTTCACTTGGTTGGCGACAGCCGACGTGCC
>JANOKE010000597.1:0-1334 GCA_031419135.1 Gemmatimonadaceae bacterium | reverse complement strand
GCCGCGGGGCGCAAACTTCCGGCGCGACACACCCGCCACGCTCTTGCTGGCTTTCTTCGCTGCATACAACAGTCGCGCGGGTGTGGTGGTGTATCCGGATGTCATCGGACGCCAAGGCTTTTCTGTCGCCGTCACACGTGGCCACTCCCGCTGCGCCAGCGGTTGCTCGGTCGGCGTGACTACGATGTGTACCTGCCTGTCCATCCGAGTCAGATACTCCATCAGCTTCTCTGCAGAGACGTTCTCGGTGCGTCCGCGCAGCAGCAGGGACATCTTGGGTTGGGTGGTGCCGAGCCGAGCCGCCGCTTCGGTTTGCGTGAGGCCGTTCTGCTTGATGATGGCCCCCAGCGCTATCACAGGGTCCGCCTTGGGCAGCTCCGTCGTCGGGTTCTCGAAGCCAAGATCGGCGAAGACGTTGCCGCTTGAGATCTCCCCAAGCCCGTCGCCGACGTGTTTCGCCGTTGACGCGCGCTTGTCGGCCGTCTTCGGGGTCGCGTGCTGCGTCTTCACCATCACGATATCCTTCCGCGGGGACGCGGCGTCGAGGGAACAGCCGGTGACTGTGCGAGGGCACACCGCACGAACACTCAGCGCACTATACCGGTTAGTGTATATTCTGCAAGCGGGCAGAAGAGGTAACTCGAACGCCTTCGTGGCCGATCCAGTCTGAGATCGATCGTGAACCGAATCGCCTCGCGCCCCAGGTTGTGCTCACAGATCGCATCGGAATCGGGGTCGCAGGTACCATTTTCACGTCGCTCTGGCAGCGCGGTCGTTGCGTCGGCTTCTTTCTGCTACAGTTGATGCGCGCCCGTCAAGCGCGCCACCGTTCACATGTACGAAGATCGGATTCATGGCAGCGAGCTTTCCGTGGACGCCCGACGACATCCGTATTCGCGTTACCCGCGCCGTTGGCCACTACTGGCTAATGCGTACGGGCCAAGCCGCGAGCGGAGGCGTGGATACGGGCTCACGATCGGAAGTGACAGGCGGGCAGCATCTCAACGGCTTCCTTGGTCTCCTGGTCGAGCTCACTGGCATCGCGGGATATCATACCTCCGAGATCCGGACGAGCGACGGTGTGGTAATTCCAGGGTTCTATCGCCCCAACAAGAAATGGGACCTTGTCGTCGTTCGCGACGGTCGGCTGTGCGCAGCGCTCGAATTGAAGAGCCAAGTAGGACCCAGTTTCGGCAACAATTTCAACAACCGCACCGAAGAAGCGTTGGGGAACGCTGTCGATCTCTGGCGAGCATTCCAGGAGAAGGTGCTCGGCGCACATCCTCCGTGGCTTGGCTACATTTTCCTGCTCGAAGACGCGTTGAAGTCGAGCC
>JANOKE010000596.1:0-3271 GCA_031419135.1 Gemmatimonadaceae bacterium | reverse complement strand
CGCGAGCACGCTAACAAATCGTTGCAGTTGACAAGCGATTCAAGCAGTGCTAGCTTGGCTGGCTTTATTTGATTAGCGTGGAGCTGAAAGATAGGCGTTATAACCACCGACACAGTTACCGATGTCCACAATACACCTTGTGTGGATTCCGATGCTGTATGCGTGGAGCGACCTGCCGACCGTCGCGGCCAGCATCGCGAACGGACGAAGCGTTCCAGAAGGGCCTTGTAAGCTCCGGCGTCACCATTCGAGATCCGGCTGCGGCGACCCGCTGTGCATCCGTTGGATCGAAAGACGCCTCCGCGGCGACGTAAATGAGTCATGCAATTGGAGGCAGCCGATGAAACCGATGCACCTGAGAGATTTTCCATGAGTCCTGTCGGCGGTTCCCGCACGCGGGCATTCTTCATCGCATGACGCGCGCCCATCGAATCGTCGCGATGATCGTCGGCCTGAGCAATGGGCCGCTCGTGGCGCAGGACGCCCCACCGTTGCCAGTGCCCCTGACAAACCACGCGGTCGCGGCCGGTCGTGTCGGCGGCGCGTGGCAACTGTTCGTCATGCTTGGCCTCGACGAGACCAAACGGTGGTCGGGCATCTCGCGGCGCGCCTGGGAATGGCGCGATGGACGCGCGGCCTGGCGCGAACTCCCCGTCGTGCCGGGACCGGTAGGTCGTCTGGCCGCAACGGCCCAGGTGGTGCGGGGACGCGTGTACCTGCTGGGCGGCTACACGGTCGATTCCGCCGGCGGGGAGCGGAGCGTCGGCGCGGTAGACATCTACGATGCACAGCGCAACGCGTGGACGGCGGGCGCGCCAATTCCCGTGCCGGTCGATGACGCGATCAGTGGCGTGTATCGCGATTCCCTGATTTATCTGGTGTCGGGATGGCACGACACCGACAACGTCCAGAACGTGCAGATCTACGACGTCGTGAGGCATCGTTGGACCGTTGGTACGCCAATCCCTGGTCGTGGCGTGTTTGGACACGGGGGCGCGATGGCTGGCAACCGCATCGTGTTCATCGACGGCGCGCGTCGCAATGCAACAACGCCGCGCTACGTGAACGAATCGCAATCGTGGTTGGGTATCATCCAACCGTCGCGTCCAGACTCCATTGAGTGGCAGCCACTCCCCCCGCATCCCGCGCCAGTGCGCTATCGACCGGCGGCGGCCAGTTGCGGACCCTATGTCGTATTCGCCGGCGGTACCGACAACCCGTACAACTACGACGGCATCGGCTATAATCGTGTTCCTTCGGTGCCGTTGGCCGGCGTGATCGCGCTGGACACGCGCGACGGATCGTGGCGGCAACTGCGCGACGCGCCGACCGCAACGATGGACCACCGCGGGCTCATCATCCGGGGCGACCACGCCTGGATTGTTGGCGGCATGCGTTTCAATCAGGTCGTCGGGACGAACATCGTGCGCTGGACGCTTGGTCTGTGTCGGTAGTGCTCATCCTTTCTCACTGGTTCTCACTGGTACACTCTCATGCGTCGCGCTCCGTCACTCCGCACACTCGCCAGCGTCGCGACGCTTTCAATCGCGCTCGCGACCGTCTTCTCCGCCATGCCGGCGTTGGCTCAGGCACGGGAGGGTTCCGACGCGCGCGAAGTCGAGGCCGTCAAGGCCACACTGATTGCCATGTGGGCTGCCATCGAAGCCGGTGACGTGGACAAGTACGCCACGTACGTCCATCCCACGTTCACGCAGTTCGGCGAAGCCGACACGTATCTGGCGAGCGGCAAGGCGGAGGAAGTGCGCGGCATGGCCAGCTACCTCAAGCGCGCGTCGGGCGTGCACACGGTAATGCATCAGCCCGACGTGACGGTGCGCGGCACCGTGGCATGGGTAACGTACTACTGGACCGATGAAAGTGTGGTTGCGGGGAAACGTGAAACGAGTCGCGGGAAGTCGACGCGCATCTTCGTGAAGGAAGGCGGCCAGTGGTTGTGCATTCACGGGCACTACACGGCCGTGCCGTAGTGCCGTTTCGGCGCGACACTATCGCCGAGTGAGCCGCCCGTCCATCAGCAATCGCACATTCGGATCGAGCTCCACGGCCGTCGGTTCCTGATCGGCCGCGATCGTGAAGCGGCTCGACCGTCCGGTGAGCTCGATCTTTTCCGTGCGCGAGCGTGCACCCGGTAGCGTGATCCCGATCTCCACCGGAAGGCGAAACGGCTCGCCCGGTTGCGTCTGCGCCAATTCCACCACCACGTGTTTCGCGGTGCCGTCCCACTGCCAGGTCCCTTCGAGCTTCGGCACGCCGCCGCGATACAGCCACTGCTGGAAGAACGCCGACAGGTCGAGCCCGGAGGCGCGCTCCATGGCCAGGCGGAAATCCGTGGTGGACGCGCTCTTGTTCTGAAAGCGCGCGTAGTACTCGCGAATACCGGTCCAGAACGTGTCATCGCCCATCAGTTGGCGCAGCATGTGCAGCGTCCAGCTGCCCTTTTGATACGTCATGCCCGTCGTGACCTTCGACATGTCCGACAGATTTTCGTGCACCACGCGGTAGTCGGGTGTCTTGGCGTAGAAATCCAGCACCGTCTTGCGCGAGCTGCGCAGTCCATCGGCAAACTCGTCGCGGCCGTACGCGTGCTCGATGAACAACAGCGTGAAGTAGGTGGCAAATCCTTCGCTCAGCCACACGTCGTTCCAGTCGTTCTCGGTGACGGCGTTGCCAAACCACTGGTGCGCAATTTCGTGGATCACCACGTTGCGCCACCGCAGCGATCGCGTGCCCGATACGCTGCCCGCCGAATAGAAAATGGCCGATGCCGACTCCATGCCGTCGCTCACCGAGTTGGATTGCACATTGGCCAGCTTCTCGTACGAATACGGCCCCACGAACTCGCTGTAGAACGCCAGCACATCTTTCGTGGGCTCCGCGAAGTCGTAGAAGCCTCTATCGCGATCCTGCGCAAACACCCACGTCTCCAGCGGCACGCCTTTGTAGTCGCCCACATGCTGCACGGCGAAACGCGCCACGCCCAACGCATACAGCCATGGGGCAATCGGTACCAACTCGCGCCACACCGTGCGCCGCATGCCGGCCGCCAGATCCGTCTCCTCGATGCGACGTCCGTTGGAGATCACCTGGTAGTGCGCCGGTGCCACCACGTTCATCTCCATCGTGGCTTTGTCGGCGATGTGGTCGATCGTCGGCAGCCAGTGATGGGCTTTGTTGGGCCAATCGTCTGAGAAAAACGTGCGATCGCCATGCGAGTTGGGTTTGATCTGCATCCCATCGGCCGGAATGCCCG
>JANOKE010000595.1:0-1451 GCA_031419135.1 Gemmatimonadaceae bacterium | reverse complement strand
GATGGAAAGGGCGTACAGCTCACCATCACGGTTCTCGACCGGACGGAAAACGTGGGAGGTGTCGTCACGCGAGTGGTGGAGGAGCGACAGATCGAGAAGGGGCAGTTGGTTGGTGAAGCGGTGGACAACTGTAAGAATGGCAAGATTGTCAATCACGATGGTGCGTGGCGGCACGGCACGGGCGGTGCGCCGGCGCGATCACTTTGCCCGTGGTGCCGTCGATCACCATCACGTGTGAACCACGTGATACGAATACGCGTGCAGTGCCGGGTTCGGCCACGATGTAATCATGCCCACCTTCACGTACCTCATCGAAGCTGTCAGCCGCATGACAGCAACGAACAGCCACGAATTACCGCAGGGAGCGCAGGGGACGCAGGGGACGGACTTCGTGCTCAACAACGGCGTCCTTGGAGACCTTCGCGTACTTGGCGGTGAGATTCTTCGAACTTGCTTTGCGCGATGGATTCCACAAGCAATCAACGGCTGGGAGTTGTTCGTCCTCACGTCGAACAGCTTCGCAGATCCGAATCTGAGCGCCGATGTCTGCACGGGGGCAGCCTGCGGAACGGTTACTGTTAGGGACGCGCTGAGCCTGCACACGAGCGGCAAATCGCGGTCGCCACGATGGCTCCGCCAATCAGTTCCAATCCAGCCACTGAGGTCGCGCATGAAAGCACGTCAATATTGTGACAAGAGTGCTGCCGACGACGCAGCGCACCCACGGTGGCCAATTCGCGCACGGACCTGGATGCTGTGCGGAGCGCTGGCATTCGGCGTGGGCGGCTGTGACTTTGGGTTTTATGCGGTTCTAAGGTTCAGTGTGGATCCGACCGTCAAGACGCTGCGTGTCGGAGAAGCCTTCGCGCCAAGGGCGACAGTTCGTGGGGGGTGTGGGAAAATCCTTTCGGACGCGTGGTCGTGGACAACAACGGATTCGACTGTGGTGCGCGTCGAGTAAGGCACGGGACGGACCACCGGGGTGACGCCGGGCACTGCGAAATTGAGGGGAACTGGCACCTCGTTTTTTGTTTCTGTTGAAGTGGCAGTGACGGTGGTACCATAGCGCCACTATCTGGTCCTCGTGGGCGCCTGCGTACTTCGCGCAGCAACGCGCGCGCGGCAAGTCTCTGCACGCCGCCGTGTGCGCCGTCGCCTTCAAATGAATTCGCATCATCTGGCGCGGCTCTGAGGCAGAAAAAAATCCAAACCAATTCAACCTTCGCGTCCTTGGCGGTCAGAGCCATCGAACGCGCCCCGCACGATGGCGTCCACAAGCACTCAACCACCTGAAGTTTCATTGAGGTGCCGGCCGTAACGTCACAACGCCGTCCTCCGTGACCCTGCGTACCCTGCGGTAAGAAATGCGATCACGCCATACGATCCATCCCTCGCCGAACGCAGGAGGCCTGCCATCGCTAGTTCCAGCAATACACGCGTCCGTCGGTCGT
>JANOKE010000594.1:0-15564 GCA_031419135.1 Gemmatimonadaceae bacterium | reverse complement strand
CCCGATTCGTTGCCGATTTTCTCCGGATTGTCGGTCAACACACGGATGGCATTGTTGAGATGCTTGGGCACCTCGTCGTCCTTTCGCGAGCTGGCGGCCATGGTCACATACTGCTTGGCGCCGTTCACCTGGAATGGACTGCTGTCGTTGATCTTGCATGCAGCGGCCTGCGCCCCCAGCGACGACGAAAGCGTCAACAATAGCGCCGACGGGCCAAGAGTCATCCGATTCCACTTCGTAGCCTTCATAGCTGCTCCCTGTTGAGTTCTCGTCATGGTCGTACCCTGCTCCGTCGTTTGGTTCGTTGCCAATATACGCGCGCTGCTACTCGCGGTACGACGCGCCTCCTCCCGTATTAAACACCACGACCTCCGCGTTGATCGAAATCGTGCCTTGCGTCACCGAATCGCGAAGCACCGAGAGCGCACACCCACCTTCGGGTGCCGCGTCAATCCCGGTGGCGGTGGCCAATCGCAATGTCCAGTCTCGGATCGACTCCTCACTGGCCGATCCAGCGACCCCGCCGGTTTCGCGCAGCACCCGTAGCAGGAGCCGGTCTCCCAACGGGGACGGAACGCGCAGTCCGGCCGCGTAGGTCACGGGATCGACCCAAGGCTCGGCTTTCTCCGCGCCGGCAGCGAAAGCTCTCACGATTGGCGCGCAACCTGCCGCTTGTGCAACGACATAGCGCGGCTGCGCTGACTGCGCCGGAAGCCAACCGGCAGCAACCATTTCGTTGATCGCTTTCCAGATGCCGATCGTGCCCTCTCCGCCGCCCGTTGGATAGACCACCACGTCGGGCACCCGCCAACCCAGCTGTTCGGCCATTTCGAACCCCATGGTCTTCATGCCTTCCACGCGGTAGGGCTCACGTAGGGTCGAGACATTGAAGAATCCATGCTCGGCGGCGTAGGCCAGTGCCAGTTTTCCCGCATCGCCGATGTGACCGTCGATCCTGACGAGCGTGGCACCCATCGATTCGATCGTATCCAGAATCGGACGTGGAGTGGTCCGAGGGGCGAACACCCGCACAGGAAGTCCGGCGGCAGCCCCGTACGCGGCAAGCGCGGCGCCGGCGTTTCCGGCGGTCGGCACGACCAGTCCCGGCACACCGGACCCGCGAGCACGGGTCACGGCGGCAGTCATACCGCGGGCCTTGAACGAACCGGTGGGATTTTGTCCTTCGTCCTTTATCCAGAGCCGCCGCACACCGACCGCGGCAGCCAGTACAGGCGACTCGATGAGCGGGGTGAGCCCTTCACCAAGCGAAGTGGGCGCCTCGCCTTCGAGGAGTGGCAGCAGGGCCTGATAGCGCCAGGCATCCCAGCGCGGAGCCAGTACTCGATCGATCGCCAATGGGTAGCGGGCGAACAGCGGCTGACCACAATCGGCGCATACGGACGCACCCGCAAGTGGCGCCGCCCGTTCGCAGGCCGAGCAGGAGAGCACCCACGAGGCGGTGTGTTGAGTCAATGCGTTCATGATTCGTCTGGAGTTGAGGCGATGTCCGCGGCGGCGTTTGCGGCAAGCACGCCGAGGGACGTCAGAATCCGTCGGGCCGAGTCCCGTCCAAAGCCCGGTACTGCCGCAATGTCGTCGAGCGATGCGGCTTTCACACCCTGCAGGCTGCCAAAGGCATGGAGGAGGGCGCGGCGTTTTGTCGGACCCACCCCCGGAATGTTCAACAACTCGGACGTGAGGGTACGCGCGGCTCGCTTCGCGCGCTGAAAGGTGATGGCGAACCGGTGCGCTTCGTCGCGCGCCTGCTGCAACATGCGCAGCGCAGGAGATCGTCGCGGCAGGCGCACGGAATCACTGCGTCCCGGCAGGAAAATCTCCTCCTCACGCTTGGCCAGACTGATCACGGAAACCCGCGCAATGCCGAGGGCATCGAGTGCGGCGCGGGCCGCGTTCAATTGACCCTTCCCACCATCAATGACGGCAAGGTCGGGCAGCGGTTTGGTTTCGGCAATTCGCCGACTGAAATATCGCGTGACCACCTCATGCATGGAGCGGAAGTCGTCGTTGCCGTCGGCGACCGCAATCTTGAACTTCCGGTATTCCGCGCGCTTGGGTCGCGCGTTCTCGAACCACACTGCACTGGCCACGACGTCGGTGCCTTGCGCATGCGAGATGTCGAAGCAGACCAGTGCGCGCGGCACGTGCGGCAATCCGAGTTCGCGCTGCAATTCGTAGACCGGATCCGACGCCCGCTCGTCCGCCTCGAGCGAGGCCAGCTTGAACTCTTCGAGCAGGTGCCGCGCATTCTGATCGGCGAGATCGATCAAGGCGCGAGCGGGGCCGCGCTGCGGGACGCGAATTCGGGTCCCGCCCAGCGACGCTTCCAGCCATTCACGGTCCTCGAACTCGAACGGGACCAACAGGCTCGCCGCGCGCGCATCCGCCGTGCGATACCACTGCGCGAGACTCGCACTCAGCACCGCGCCGTCCTCTTCGTCCTCCGCATGTTCCAGCAGCCGATGATCACGCGCCAGCAACTTGCCGCCGCGTACCCGCATGACAACCACGCAGGCATCCTCGCCATCACGGGCGTACCCGACCACATCCCGATCGCCACCCTCCACATCGAGCACCACCGTCGGTTCTTCCATGCGTTCGAGATGATGCAACGCATCGCGCAACTCGCGCGCGCGCTCGAAATCCATTCGCTCCGACGCCTCGAACATGCGCGCCCGAACATGGCGCACCACCTCACCGGTCCGCCCTTCGAGAAACCACACCACATCATCGATCATCTGACGATAGTCCGTCTCCACCTGATAGCCGACGCAGGGTGCCTGGCATCGCTTGATGAAGTAGTCGAGGCACGGGCGCTCAGGCGCTTCGCGCGGCAGCGCGTAGTGGCAGGAGCGGACCGTAAAGATGCGTTTCACGACGTTCAACGCGCGACGCATGGCGCCCACGTCGGTATATGGGCCGAAATAGCGCGCACCATCCTCAAGCAGGCGGCGAGTCACCAGCACGCGGGGAAATGGCTCCTGCACCGAGACCTTGATGTATGGGTACGACTTGTCGTCCCGAAGTGCGACATTGAATCGCGGATGATGCTCCTTGATCAGCGTCGCCTCAAGAATCAGCGCGTGCGCCTCACTGGGGACGACAATGGTCTCGAGTTCATGTGCCTTGCGCAGCAATCCGCGGGTTTTCGGACTGGCCTCGTGCTCCTGACTCCAGTAACTGCGCACGCGTGACCGCAGACGTTTGGCCTTCCCGACATAGAGGACGATACCATCGGCGGCCTTCCAGAGATACACGCCGGGTGCGTCCGGCAGATGTGGCAACTTCATGGCGATGGCCACCGGCATTCCCCGTTCGATCGCCAGTCGCGTCCACTCGTCGTCGGGGAGCGGCAACGACGACAGTAATTGCTCCTGCGGTTCCGGTGATGCGCGTGACGGGAGCCGTTCACTCGGGCTCGGTGGTGAAGGGTCTGACATCTCGATCAGGCGCGTGGGGCGAATCGGAGCAGTCGCGATGCTTCGCGCGACCCCATCCACCACGCCGCAAGGAGATACGCCACGCCAAACACGGCGAGGGTCGGCGGACCACTGATTATTGGATGTCGGTCACCCAACCACCAGCGCATCGGCAGCGCCACCAGCATCGCCAGCAGCGCGGCCAGCACAATGCGCCGTGTACCAAGCCACATGGCGCTCGTATACAGCGCGCCAAGACGCGTCCGCAGACCACGCACCAGTATGGCCAGATTCACGAACGAACCGAGTGCGGACCCCGCGGTGATGGCCGCGGCCCCCCACGGGGCGTGCCGAAATGGGTAGGCCAGCGTCACCGACGTCACGGCCGACACGATGAGACTCGCCACCGAGGCGCGCAGCGGCGTTCGGTAGTCCTGTAACGCGTAGAAGGCGGACGCCAGCAGTTTGACCGAGGAAAAGCTGACAAGACCAATCGCCGAGCCGGCTAACACGAGTCGAACAACCTGCTGTTCCGCAATCCCGAATCGGCCGTTCCGCAAGAGCAGCCCCACGCACAGGTCTCCGTACACAAGAAACACCACGGTGCACGGGATGATGTAGAACAGGATGCGCTGCCAACCGCCCCGAAGCCGTTCCAGCAATGCACCCTCGCGTGCATTCGCCGAATCACGCGAGAACTCAGGCAAGGACGATGCCGCGACGGACGCACCAAACAATGAAACGGGAAGCAGCGCAATCAAACTCGCGTAGCTGATGCTCGAGATCGCGCCGGGTGGCAGAAACGATGCAATCTGCAGATCAATCAACGAGGAAATCTGCACGACGCCGAGCGCGATGATCACCGGCCCGATGTTGCGCATCGTCTGCGTCAGTCCGTCGGTTGCGCGATCAAGAGTGGGCCGAAGCACTCCCACCAGTCGAACCACTTCAGGCACCTGTGCGCCGACCTGCAGGACGGACCCGACGAGCGTTGCCCAGGCCAGCCACCAGGCAAGCTGCGCCAACGAACTCGCCGCGCTGCCCCACCACAGCAGCAACACGATCTGCGCCACCGACCACAGCGCCGCGCTGGCATACGACCAAAAGAAACGACGATGCGAGTTCTGAATTCCGAGACACCAACCACTGACCACCATCAATCCGGTCATCGGGAACAGCACGCGTGTTAATCGAGTAGTGAGCTCGGCGCGCGCCGCGTCGAATCCCGGCGCAAACACGGCGGTGAGCAGCGGCGCGGCGACAATGCCGACTAGCGTGAGTACCGAAACGCCCGCCAGGAGGAAGCCGAGCACGGCGGCTGCCAGGGCTTTCGCTCCGGCATTGTCCGATCGCGCGAGCAGTCGCGAGTACACCGGCACGAACGACGCCGACAGCGTGCCTTCACCCAGCAGGTTGCGGACCGCATTCGGAATTTTGAACGCGGCATTGAACGCGTCCGCGTACGGCCCATTGCCGAAATAGCGCGCAAACAGCGTGATCCGCACCAGTCCGAGCAGTCGGCTGATCAGGATCCCCGCGAAAACGACCGAGGCATTGCGCGAACCGGACGTCTCCGCTGGAGTCTCAGACGCCGTGGACAAGCCGTTCCGCGTACGCAACCGCATCCACCCGCATCGCCTCGAAGATTGAGGGACCGAAGCGCGCAATCAGGGGCACCAGATTGAGCTTCCGTTCGGGCGATTGACCGCCCGGACGGAGCGCCGCGCGCACGAATGCCACCTCTCGCATAAGCGCCCCTTCACGACGCTTCACACCCGCCGTCACGCGACGTTCAAAGCGATCCAGGCGCAATGACATGTCCTTTGCCAGTCCCGCGACCACGTCTGGGGCGACGACCGGCAGCTCGAGGCGCGTCATCGCTTCGCCGACTGCGCGCGCTTGCGTCTCGACCGCCAGCCGCAATCGTTCGACGGCGTCCTGGACTTCTGGCTCGACGGCGTGGCGTGCAACCTGTGACTCGGCGGCATGCGGATCGCGCAGCGCGGCATCGTCGAGTCCAAGCGCTTCGCGTAGTCGATCCGCATGCGCGTCGATGATCTCGCCCGACCAGCGCGGCAGTGCCACCGGGATCTCCACACCGAGCGCCGTGGCAATCGGCGCCACCTGCGCGAAGTATGCGTACTCGCCAGGTCCCGCGTGATACGCGACGGTCGGCAGCAACGCGCGTTCCACCACCGGACGCAGCAACACGTTGGCCCCCAGCGATCCGATGTCGGCCTCGCGAGCGGCGCGTGCGGCATCCGCAACCGGCACCCGCGTACGAACACGATCGCGCTCGTGTCCCGAACCACCGATCGGCGACCGAAACACCAGCGACAAATTGTCGAGGACGTCGACCTGGGGCGCGAACCCCGCAGCGACAATCGCCCGGGTGCGCGTGGCGAGCGCCTCGGACACGACCGTCGCACTCTGCAGCGCCCGTCGCAAAAGCGGATCCGCCGCCTGTCGTACCGCCGGATGTGATGCGTCGAGGACAGCAACGCCGAGCGGCTCGAGCATGGCGCGAAGCAGTTGAACGTACGCGGCACCAACGGTGGCGTGCGGCACATACGCGTGCTCAATGACCCGAAGTATCGAATCGAAGGCGGCAGAGCCACTGGCGACGCGCAGCGCCTGGAGTGCCGCGTCAAGCGATCCCAGCGGCACATCGGCCATGGCCACGCCGTCGGTTGCCGGACCGTCCAGCGTGATCGTTTCCAGCCCGCGCGTCGTTGCCACATGCGTGACCGCGGCCTCAACCCAGTCGGCGTCGTCAGTCGCGGCCCAAAACACCGGCGCCACCGGTAGGCCCGTTGCGTCCTCAAGCACATCCGCCATCGCCAGCGCGCTGAGCGCCTTGCTCCACGTGTACGCGGGCCCCCCGAACAGGCCAGGCTGTTGCCCGGTGGTCACGACAACACCGGACGCGGCCGCACGGCCGAGTCGTTCGGCCGCGCGTCCCGTCGCGGCAATCGCCGGCGCCAGTGGCGTCAGCCAATCATGTTTCTGGGCGTCGGTACGGACACGGTGCACATGCGCGCGCCACGCGTCGAGCGAGCGCGGTCGCGCGGCCAGCCATCCATGCAACGTCGGATCCTGCTGAAGCGCCCGAGAGAGCGGAGTGCCGCCAAGCGACACGCGACGCAGAAACCAGCCGTCCGCCGGTGTCGCATCCGCAGTGGATGACTCCTCGGACGACGACATCACTTGTGGTACGGCTCGCCGCGCACGATGGTGCCAGCGCGATAGAGTTGTTCACTCAGCACCAGCCGGGCCAGTTCATGCGGCAATGTCCACGGGGCCAGCGAGAGGCGACGGGTGGCCCGCAATCGCACGGCTGCGCCCAATCCATAGGCCCCGCCGATCACGAACGACACACTGTGCGCGCCGTCCCGCAGCGCGGACAACCACTGCGCAAACGCCGTGGAATCAAGCGTCTCACCACCCGGGTCGCAGACCACCACCCGCGCGTCCGGCGCGAGGTGTTCCACGAGGCGCTCCGCCTCCCGTGTTCGTACATGCTCCGGCGTTGCTCCACGGGCAGATTCCTCCTTCACTTCGATGACGTTCAATGGCCAGTACCGGGCCGCACGCGTTTCGTAGTCGAGGATCGCCTCGGTCAACCCCGACTGTCGCGGGCGGCCGACGGCGAGCAACACGACACGCACGGCGGTGGTGAATCAGGCGTAGATGCCGCGCAAACGATGCACGGTTGCGACGCGGCTGATGGACAGCATGTACGCCGCCGTCCGCATGTTCACGCGGTGCTGCTTGGCCATCTGCAGGACCTCCTGAAAACTGCGCGTCATGATGCCTTCCAGTCGCTCGTTCACATCGGCTTCCGACCAGAAGTAGCCCATCCGATCCTGCACCCATTCGAAGTACGATACCGTGACGCCGCCTGCATTTGCCAGAATGTCCGGCACGACGAAGATGCCCTTCTCATCCAGAATGGGATCGGCGGCCGCCGTCGTTGGACCGTTCGCGCCTTCGCAGATCATCTTCGCGCGAATACGCGGCGCGTTTTTCGTGGTAATCACGTTCTCGAGCGCCGCGGGCACGAGCACGTCGACATCGAGGGTCAGCAACTCGTCGGCGCTGATCGCATCCCCGCCCGTGAAGCCCTCGAGCGAGCGGTGCTTCTGCACGTAGGCCACCGCCAGGTTGACGTCGATGCCCTTGGCACTGTAGAACGCGCCGGCGCGATCGCTGATGGCCACTACGGCGCACCCTTCCTTCGCCATCAGTTGCGCAGTGACCGACCCGACGTTGCCAAACCCCTGCACCGCGACCGTCGCCCCCTGCATGGGAAGCCCCAAATGGTTGAGCGCTTCGCGGGTGCAGAGCATGACACCACGGCCGGTGGCTTCCCGTCGTCCGAGGGATCCTCCCATTTCAACCGGCTTGCCCGTTACCACCGCATTTTCCGTCCGCCCCACATGCATTGAATACGTATCCATCACCCACGCCATGACGCGCTCATTCGTATTGACGTCAGGGGCGGGGACATCGGTGTCCGGTCCCAACAGCGAGATGATCCCTTTCGTATACCGCCGTGTCACTCGCTCCAACTCGCCAACACTCATGCTGAGCGGATCACACACGACACCGCCCTTCGCACCTCCGAACGGCAGATTGACCACGGCGCACTTCCAGGTCATCCAGGCTGCGAGTGCCTTCACTTCCTCGAGCGTTACCCGCATATCAAAACGAATGCCGCCCTTTGCCGGACCGCGTGAGGTGTTGTACAGCACACGGTACCCGGTGAACACGTCAACATCTCCATTGTCCATCAACACGGGTACCGAGACGATCAGCTGCTTTTCGGGGTTTCGGAGGATCTTGTAAATGCCTGGCTCGAGGTCGAGCAGTTCCGCGGCACGATCGAAACGAGACATCATTCCTTCGAACGGATTTTCTTCGTTCAGAAAGATGTCTTTGTCTGGACGGACGATGCTGTCGGTCGGAAGGCGAAGAAGGTCGATAGCCATGTCGACGGGGGTCTATTGGGGCCGGACTCAGCCGGCAGTGGGAGAGGTGGCTGCGCGCGCCGCCAGAAGTCGAGCCAATGCTCTATCCATCGCTTCGGCGCCACGCTCAACCACAACCGATTGCGAAAGATACCAAAGGGGCGGCGCTTCGCGAGGCCAGCAGGATGCAAGCTTCACGGCATCCTTGAGTGTGCACACCACCCCTGATGAGCCAACCGCTGCGGTCGCGATCCGCTGTGCATCGGCGGCGCTGAAGTCGTGGTGATCAGGGAACCGCCACAACTGCCGAACCACCGCACCCAGCGCGCGAAGTTGCGCCTCGAATGCAGCAGGGTCGCCTATCGCGCTCACGACGCCGATCTCCCGGTGTGCAAGCCACTCCGGCGCGTGGGTGAACGCGTCCCGTGGCGGGACGCCCGGAACCGGTACGCGCGTTGCCTGAGGCGCCATTGAGGACGATGTGGGACCGGCATTCGACAGCACCAGCGCGACCGCGAGTTTGAGCGGCCCGGGAGTGAGGCGGACTACCGCGTGCGCTACGCCTGGCGCCGCCGTGCGCACCGCCGCGATGACCTCATCCACTTGAGTTGCGGAGGCGGCCTTCACCGTGATCACCACCACGTGGGCGCGCCGCAGCGACGCCAGCGGTTCGCGAAATGGTCCTGCCGGCAGCAATCGGGCCGCACCGGTCCATCGATCAGCACTGAGTAACACGACATCCGCAACCCGCGCCGCACGTCGGTGCTGGAACGCGTCGTCGAGCACGGCACAGTCGGCGCCGCGCGTGCGCGCGACCACCAGTCCCACGCCACGATCCGGCGACACAATCACGGGAATGCCGGAATTCAGCACGCCATGGACACGCCACTCATCATCACCCACGCCGCGCATAACGATTGCCGGATGGGCGCCGCGCATCCGCAGTTGCTGAACACACCATGCGGCAAATGGCGTTTTGCCGGTGCCACCAACGGTCAGGTTGCCAACGGAGAGCGCCGGCAATCCTGAAGACGCGATGACGACCGAGTCGTACTGCGCATTGCGCCGAGCCACCACCGCGCCGAACGCCCAGGCCAGAGGAGCCAGCAACGCACGCGTGACGCGAGCAGCCATCGACTCACGCTCCCAGACCGCCTCAGCGACGTCCGACCACCGCATGCGATCAGGACGCCATCGCCAATGCCGCGGCGCGAGTAGCGACCGCGGTCATCGCGTTCGCAAACTCGCCGGTGCGCAGGGTCGCGGCGCGCATGTCAGCGCCCTCCACCCGGAGCGGCGTGCCATAGACCACCGTCACCCGCGCGAATGGTTTCGGAATCTCGAACTGATCCCAGCTGCGCAGTCGCCACGCGCGATCGACATGAACGCCGACCGGTACGATGGACGTTTGCGCGCGATACGCCACCACCAATGCGCCCGGCGCAAAACTGTGACGCGGCCCGCGCGGACCATCGGGTGTGATGGCAATATCGGCTCCCGATTTCAGCACCTTGGCACACTCCAGCAGCGCGCGCGCTCCCCCACGCGACGATGACCCGCGAATGCTGGCGATGCCGAGCAAGCCCACGATGTGCGCCATCATCTCGCCGTCACGATGCTCACTGATCATCGCCCGGGTCGGCTGGCGTTGCACCCACGACACGGGCAGCATCTGGCCGTGCCACAGCGTGACCACCACGCGAGCATCGTGCGCTCGGCGAGACAGGAGGGCCTGCCGACCGTACACGCGCACGCGCCACGTGCGGCCCAGCGCGAACACCAGCCAGCCAACGACGCGCACCATCAGGCGTCGCCGGACACCGAGCGTCGGCGTGTCGGCCTCTGCTCCGGGAATGCTGCGCGCCTCACGTGGCGGCGTCACCGTTTCCAATCGTTCGGTTTCGAATTCGTCGCTCACGGCGCGCTCATGCGATCATGTCGACCACCATGGCCGCCACACGCGCTGACGCGCCCGGCGTGCCAAGCTGTCCTCGCACGTCGGCCAATCCGGCCAGCGCCGACGCACGCACCACACTCTGCCGGTCAAGCAGCGGCTCGAGCGCATCGGCCACACGCGGTGGCTGGAATGCGTCCTGCACGAACTCGCGCGACACCTCGCGGCCAGCGACCACATTTACGAGACCGATGTGCGGAATCTTCACCAGACGGCGTGCAATGCGATAAGTAATGGCACTCGTTCGATATCCAATGACGTGCGGCAAATCGGCGACCGCAGCTTCGAGCGTCGTCGTGCCGCTCTTGAGTAGCCCGGCGGTCGCCGCACGCAGCACGGTGAACGACTGTCCGTGAACCATCGGAAACGGACACTGGATGGCATCAATGCGCACGGTCGGTGCGACACTGACGACAACCTGCAATCCGGGACGCCGCCGTTGCAGCTCCTGCGCGGTGGCGATGAAGGGCCCAAGATGTCGGAGCAACTCGGCGCGTCGGCTTCCGGGAAAGACTGCGAGGACTTCACCGTGGGGGGACAGACCGAGGGCGCTCCGCGCATCGGCCGCGGATGGCAGCGCCCCGGCGCGATCGAGCAGCGGATGCCCCACGAACGTGGCGTCAATGCCGTGCTGCCGAAGTAGCGACTCCTCGAACGGCAGGATCGTGGCAGCGCGCGTCACGAGCCTCGCCAGCGTGGGCAGTCTCCCGGCGCCCCATGCCCAGACTTGTGGAGTGATGTAGTACAGCACTGGAACGTTGGCTCGACGCGCCGCTTCCGCCACTTTGAGGTTGAACCCTGGATAGTCAATGAGCACAACCAATCCCACGCGTCCACTATCGATACGCGCTCGCACCGTGCGCAGCAACCGCCAGTGTCTGGGGAGATGCGCCAACACCTCGACAAACCCCATCACGGCCAGACGCTCAATTGGTTCGAAGATCGAAACGCCAGCCGCACGCATGTAGTCCCCGCCAATTCCTGCCATCGGCAGATCAGCGCGGATCGCGCGAATGGCTTCCGCGACCTTTCCCGCGTGCAGATCGCCGGAGGCCTCGCCTGCGACGAACAGAATCTCACGCACGGGATGTCGGACTGCTGCCGGCAGTGGCGGCCGCGTTGTTAAGCATCGTCAGGTGCGCGACTTCAATCGCCGTCACGATTCGCAGCGCAGCCTCCAGCGCTTCGCGTCCCGCCGCGCCGGTCACAGCGACGGGTCGAACACCCATCGCCGCACCGAGAAACTGCGCCAGCTCGAGCGCCAGCGGTTCGCCGTCCGGCGCATTGAGCACGAGACGTTCCACGAAGTCTTCGAGCACCCGCGGAGCCCGGGCCAACTGGCTCGGGTCGAAGTCGGGTCGTAGTCGAAAGAATTCCCCCGTCCCCGCCGCCAGATCAAGTGACAGATATCCGCTCTGCTGGAAAATGCGCAGTTTTCGAATGCGTTCGCGGGAAACACGACTGGCAGTAATGTTCGCCACGGCGCCATTGGCGAACGTGAGCCGTGCATTCGCGATGTCGAGTTGTGGTGTGAGCACCGGGATACCCATGGCCTGCACGTCCACGACCGGCGATCCAATCAGCGTATGGATCAGATCCAAATCGTGGATCATCAAGTCGAGTACCACCGCCACATCGGATCCGCGCGGATTAAAAGGCGCTAATCGATCGCTCTCGATGAAACGGGGTCCGTCGACGAATGGCATCGCCGCCCGGACGGCGCGGTTGAATCGCTCGACGTGCCCCACCTGCAACACGACCCCGGCCGCCAACGCCTGCGCAATCAGATCATCAGCCTCCGCCAGCGTGACGGTGAACGGCTTCTCGATGAAGACATGCTTTCCCGCACGCAGTGCGGCCGACGCCACGCGGTGATGCGCCGTGGTTGGCACGACCACGGACACCGCGTCCACTTCGGCGAGGAGAGCGTCGACGGTCGACAGCGCCCGCACGCCCAACTGGGCGGCAACCTCGAACGCGCGCGCGGGATTCTCATCCACGAAACCGACGAATCGATCGCCCGCCAGATCGCGCAAGATGCGCACGTGGTGCACCCCCAGCCCACCCGCTCCAACCACACCAACGCGCGGCGCCGAGAGGCCGCTGTACGCCCGGCGATCCGTCGCGACGTTCATCAGAAACCCACTCCGCGTTGGCTCGCTTCGATAAAGGCGAGAAAGTGCCGGACGTCAGGACCATCGGCGATCTCGGCCCGCGCCCGTTCAACGCCCTGCGACAAATTCAAGTCGGAGCGGAAGCAGTAGCGGTACGCCCGTTTGAGTTCGGCCACGATGGTCGCGTCGAACCCGCTGCGCTGCAGTCCCACCGAGTTGAGACCGAACAGTTTTATCGGGTTGCCCGCCGCGCGCACGAATGGCGGCACGTCCTGCATCACGCGTGAACAGCCTCCAATGAACGCGTGACGTCCCACGCGCGCGAACTGATGCACCGCACACAGCCCCGAGATCGTGGCGCGATCATCGATGGTCACATGACCCGCCAGTTGTGTGCCATTCGAAATGATCACGTGATCACCCAAATGGCAATCATGCGCGACGTGCGAGTAGCTCATCAGGAAGCACTGTTTCCCTACCGTGGTGGTAATCGAGTGCGCGGTCCCTCGATTGACGGTGGCGTACTCGCGCACGGCCGTGTCATCGCCGATATCCACCCAGGTTTCTTCACCGCGATACTTGAGATCCTGCGGATCGCCGCCCACTATCGCGCCGCTGCCCACGTGGACGCGCCGACCCAGGCGCACATTCTGCTCCAACGTCGCGCGCGCTGCGATCGTGCAACCGTCGCCAATGACGCAGCGCGGTCCGATGATCGCAAAAGGGCCAACGTTCACGTCGGCACCGAACTGCGCCGTGGCATCGACCAGCGCCGTCGGATGAATGCGTGCGCTCATCGGTCGCGAACGACGGCCGCCATCTCCGCTTCCGCAACGACCTGACCATCCACCGTGGCTTCACCACGCATGCGGCACGTCATGCCGCGCCGTTGTACCAATTCGAGTTCCAGCCGCAATTGATCACCGGGCCGCACGGGTCGCCGGAACTTGATGTTGTCGAGCGACATGAAATACACCACCTTGCTGGCTGGATCGCCGATGGTCCCCATGAGCAGCATGCCGCCCACCTGGGCCATGGATTCCACGATCAGCACGCCCGGCATGATGGGATGACCGGGGAAGTGTCCCTGAAAGAACGGCTCGTTGATCGTGACGTTCTTGATGCCCACGATCCGCTTCCCTTCGTCGATCTCCAAAATGCGATCGACCAGCAGGAATGGATACCGGTGCGGCAGCACCTGCATGATGTCTTCGATGGTATACACGGCGGGCTCCCGGACGGCGTGTTGCAGGAGGGCGCGCACCAGTGCGATCGTCCCTCGGTGACTCGGTTTCTCGGCGATCACGTGCGCCCGCAAGCGACCACCGGCGAGCACCAGGTCGCCGACGCAGTCCATCGCTTTATGACGCACGAATTCATCGGGCCAGCGCAGCGTCGCATCCACAACGCCAGTGTCATCAAGGACCAGCGCATTCGCCGTGGAGGCGCCCCGCGCGAGTCCTTTCGAATGCAGCCACTCCACTTCGCGCAAGAACCCGAACGTGCGCGCCGCCGCAAGCTCCGTGGCGAAACGCTCGGGAGTAATGCGAAATGAGCCAGTTTGTTTGCCGATCAGCGGATGGGGGAAATCGATCGACACGTCGAGCGTCAGGTCGTTGCCGGGGCCGGCTTCGTACACCGAGTCGCCATCAACGACACGGATCGTCTTGCGCAACACGAGCCAGTCCGGACGTCCACCGTTGGGCACGATCCCGGCGGCCTGCAATGCCTCGAGGAACGGTGTGGCGCTCCCGTCCATAATCGGCGGCTCCGGACCGTCCATGACAATGCTGAGATCATCAATAGCGAGCGCCCCCACGGCGGCCAGGACATGTTCGACCGTGTGCAGGGACGCCTCGCCCTGGCCAAGCTGCGTCCGACGTTCGGCATCGACCGCAACCTCGACGAGCGCCGGGATGGGCAGCGCATCAGGTCGATCCCGCCGACGAAACACAATGCCAGTTCCAGTCGGTGCCGGCGCGAACACCAGCGTGCACGGTTGACCGAGATGCAGTCCGATACCCTGCACGGTTGCCTCACGGGCGATGGTGCGACGTGCACCAGACAGCAGCGCCCGCGGCGTCGATGAAGGTGCAGGACTCATCACGTGTCGAGATCCCGCGACAGCAACTGCTCCAGAGGGCGCATCAAGCGCGTGAGTCGCAGCATGGCGGCCTGCGCACGCAATTGTTGCCGATGCGGCCGCGCCGGATATCCCGACCACACCTCACCGGCGGGCACGTCGCCATACACGCCGGCGCGTCCGGCCAGTGACGCGCCGGAGCCAATCGTGATGTGACCTCCGATCCCGACCTGTCCACCCAACTGCACGCCGTCGCCGATCCGCGTGGAGCCAGCGATGCCAACCTGTGAGGCCAGGAAGCACATGCGGCCAATGCGCACGTTATGCGCCACTTGCACGAGGTTGTCGATTTTTGTGCCCGCGCCGATAATCGTATCGTCAACACTGCCCCGATCGACGCAACTGTTTGCACCGATTTCCACGTCCGACTCAAGCACACAGCGCCCCACGTGCGGAATGCGCACCGGACCCGTCGGGCCAGGAATGAATCCGAATCCTTCACGCCCAACGCGCGCGCCCGCGTGCAGGACCACGCGGTCGCCAACCTCGACGTACGGATACAGCACGGCGCCGGGGTGAAGCCGTACGTCACTCCCCAACACGCAGCCGACACCAACAACAGCGGTGGCTCCGATCCAGCTGCCCTCCCCAACGAGTACGCCATCCTGCACGACGGCGTACGCATCGATGGTGACGCCAGGCCCCAGTTGGGCCGTGGTTGACACGACGGCCGTTGGATGCACGCCCACGGCGCGCGGTTCAGCGCGATGAAACCGCGACAACAGCGACACCATGGCGTCGGCGGGTCGGTCCACGACAACGCGAGCCCCAGGTGTTCCGGGGAGATCCGCCAGTGCCGGAGACACCAATACGATACCGGCACGCGTATGCTGGAACCACGTCGCGTATCGCGCGTGCGTGAGGAAGCTGATCTCATGCGGCTCGGCACGATCGCGCGGCGCGACCCCAAAGACCACGCCGGCGGGGTCGCCAACACGCCGACCCC
>JANOKE010000593.1:0-1964 GCA_031419135.1 Gemmatimonadaceae bacterium | reverse complement strand
AAGGATGTTCCGGCGGTCGCACCGACGATGCCAAGTGCACCGCCGGCGCCGACGGTGAGAATGGTGCACCCCAGGTCTTCGACATCGCATTTGGACGTCAAACCGACGATGCCAATGCCTGCCAACGAACCGACCGTTCCGGCCAGCGCTTCCAGCATGAACGAGCCTGAGTCGTCGACCTTTGGCTGCTCGAACCTCATGGTACGTGGCGCGAGATGTGGGCGCGTTTGGAACACGATGGCGTTCTCTGACGCGGGCCGCAGCTGAGCGTTTGCAACGGATGCAGGGCAGAAAAACATTGCGGCTATGATCGCTCGAATGTTCATTGTTGGCTCATGGTGATTCCAAGTGTGCGCCGCGGTCGTCACAGCAAGGAACTACTCGGTATTCACGGGAAGTGTTCCCATGAAGGCCCGGTTGGTTTCGCGTCTCTGACGCCCCTTCATCGCGGCCTGTCGTGGCATCGCGAGTTCGAGGAAGTGAACCTTCGCTTCTACGTGCGCCGCGAGGCGACGGACGGTGCGCGTAGGGCGGTCATGATCGGCTTGTGCTGTCGAGCACATACCGCGCGCGTGAGCTCCCCACCTCGTCGATACTGGAACCGAGATACCGGCTACCGGACGAACGACAATACCGGCAATGGGATGCCGGATTTCGGACATGAGACAACGGCGAAATCCGGTATCGTCCCATCCATCCGTTATCCGGATTCCGGTATCTCATTGCCCGTATCGTCGTTCGTCCGGCATCCGGAATCGTAGGCGGTAAGTCGTTCTTGCGATTTGACCGCCCTTTGCTCATATGATCTGCATGCGCTCGTCTTTCTCCGCCCGACTCTCGCTCGTACTTGGTCGCGGGGTCGCATTCGGTCTCGCCCTTTGTGTCTTGTTTGCAGCGCGCCCGTCTCCGATGGGTGGCCAGCCGGCAACCGCGTCAGATCTTCGCCTTGCGGCACCAATCGCCACGTGGGATGAGGCGATCCCGCTGGGGAACGGGCTATTGGGGGGACTGCTCTGGGGCGCCGACAATCGTATCAACCTGTCGCTCGACCGTGGTGACCTGTGGGATCTGCGTGCTGCCGCGCCGTTCGGCAGCGCCGACTATCGCTACGGCGACATCATTCGACTGGTGCGTGAGCGCAAGGGCGATTCTCTGCGCGTACGCTTCGACGATCCCTATGACAACATCGCGTACCCCACCAAGATCCCCGGCGGACGCATTGTCTTCACCTTGGCCCCGTCGCGCAGCGCGCGATCGTTTGCGTTGAGCCTGGCCAGCGCCGAGGGGTCGGTGCGGTTGGACTCAGGTCAGATGCGCGGGTTTTTCAGTGCCGTCGACACCGTCTCGCTGTTCCGGGTGCCCGATCTTGATAGCGTGTCCATCGTGCGCCCCTCGTCGTTGGACAAGTTGGGCTATGGCGGCGCGTCATTCGGCGCGGATTCCTCGCTTGGCCGATTGGAACGGTGGATGGTGCAGCCGGCGGCGCTTGGCCTCACGTATGTGGTGGCCATTGGTTCGCGTCGCGACGGCGCGTTTACGTTGGTGGCGATTACTATTGCCACGACACGCGATGGTGCCAATGCGGTTGCAGTTGCCCGAGAGCGACTCGCACGCGCGTTGCGGGGCGGTTACGAGGTGGCGTTCCGGAGGCATCGCGCGTGGTGGCAACGGTACTGGACCACGTCGTCGTCGCTGAGCGTACCCGATAGCGCGTTGCAGTCGCATCTCGATTTTGTACAGTACCTGTATGGCGCCGGCGCACGTAACGGTGCGCCGCCTATGCCGTTGCAGGGAGTGTGGACCGCCGACGGGTCGTCGTTGCCGCCGTGGAAGGGTGATCTGCATAACGATCTCAATACGCAGACCACGTATTTGGCGGCACATGCGGCGGGTGCCGACGATGCGATGCGTGGGTGGCTGGGGTTCAACTGGAAATTGCTTCCGCAGTATCGGCGCTTCGCGCG
>JANOKE010000592.1:0-3693 GCA_031419135.1 Gemmatimonadaceae bacterium | reverse complement strand
CCGCATCCCAACGACTTCAGTGACCGCGTCATTGCCGCCATGGCCGACGTCGCCGAGGTGTGCGAACATGTACATCTGCCCATGCAAAGTGGGTCCACGTCCATGCTCAAGCGCATGTTGCGTCGGTACTCGCGTGAGGAGTACGTCGCGTGTGTGACGCGGTTGCGTGAGGCGATTCCCGGACTCGCGCTCACTACCGATATCATTGTGGGCTTCCCGGGCGAGACCGACGAAGAATTCGAGGAAACGTTGTCACTCTGCCGTGAGGTGCGTTTCAACGATGCCTTCATGTTCAAATTCTCTCTGCGCGAAGGCACACCGGCCACCCGCATGCCGGCCGAGTGGACCGTGCCCGATCGCGTCGTGACCGAGCGCTTCGACCGGCTGTTGACCACCGTCCGCGGTATCTCGCGCGAGGTGAATCTCGCTCGCTTGGGCGCACGCGTGGAAGTGCTGGTGGAAAAGGTCGCACGCGACGGGTCGCTGCTGCAGGCTCGAACGCGGGACTTCAAGACGGTGATGGTCCCCGCCGAATGTGCGAACATCGGCGACTATCTGATGGTCCAGCTCACCGGGACCACGGGGGCGACATTTACCGCCACGCCAATCGCTGTGCCGCCCCTGCTGTTGCAGCAACTCCAGCGCAGCTAAAGAACACTTCCCGCAGCAATACGATGACGGCGGCGTTGCCCGACTGCTGTATTGTGGCGCGTGCCGCCACTCATTCACGCCGCAGTCAGTTGGCTTATCGGAGTATTCGCAGGCTCGGCGCCGTGGTTTGATGCCATAGCGCTCCCGTGGCTGGTGGCCGGTGGTGCGGCCAGTGGAGCCCTGATTGGTTGGGCGGTGCGCGCACACGGCACGGCGGCAAATCGCCGCGCGTTGCTGGCGGCAATGGCGAGCGTTGTCGCCGCCGGCATTTTGAGCGCGCGCGCGTCGGCCAACGCGAATCGTGTCTGCCGTCAGGCGCTCGCCCACGCGATCTCGCGGGGCGACACCGTGCGCGTGGTGTTCGACGATCGCGTTGCATCGCGAACTGCGTCGCGTGGAGTGGTGACGGCCGACGGTCGCCTCGCACAATGCCGCGTACCGATCTCTGCCAGAATAAAAAGCGGATCGGCCGCGCCAGGCCAATGGATGCGATTCCATGGTCGTGCACTGACCACCGATCGTGGGCTCCGCATGGAGGGCGATATCGCCCTTCCAATCCCGCCGTCACGCGATTGGCGCCGCACCGCCACCGGACGCGCGGGCGAGATCATCGATCGCGACTTTGGTGGCAATGCGCCGTTGGTGCGGGCGCTGTTGATAGCCGATCAAGACGGCATCGCGCCAGCGGTTCGCGATACGTTTGCCGATGCCGGGTTGGTTCACATGTTGTCGATCTCCGGGCTCCACGTGGCGATCATTGCCGGGGCGCTGCTCACGGTGTTGAGCGCGATGCGCATATCGCGCACCACGTCGTATGTCGTGGCCATGGTCGTGATCGTGGTGTACGTCGTCGCGCTGGGCGCACCGCCGCCCGCAGTACGCAGTGCGGTGATGCTGGGCGTCGTGGGGCTTTCGCAGCGACTGCAGCGGCCAACACACCCATGGACCGCGCTCGCACTCGGCGCCGTCATACCAACGTGGCAACCCGCCGTCGTGCTGGACCTTGGCTGGCAGTTGAGCGTAAGCGGTATGGCCGCGTTGGTGGCGGCGCGTGCGCTCTTGCGGCGAATGCGGCTCGCCGACGTCACGCGGTATCGCGGTTGGCGTCGTCGCGCCGTCGTGGCATTCCGGCATCTCAATGGTTGGCGTTATACGCTGCTGCGGGAATTGATCACCGGCGTGGTGGCTACGGTGGTTACGGCGCCGCTGGTCGCGTGGACCTTTGGTCGGGTGAGTTTGGTGGCGCCTCTGTCAAACCTTGCGGCAGGGCCTATCGTGGCCTTCGTTCAGCCGGCGCTGTTCTTGGCATTAATGGCATCGCCATCGCCGGCGCTGTCGCGGCTGATCGCCGATGCAACGGCACCGCCGTTGGCACTCCTCGATGCCATCGCGCGCCACGCGGCGGCGGTACCCTACGCATCGCTCCACATCGCGCCAACCGCGCTGAGTGCGATCTGCGCTGGGGTTGCTGCCGCCGCGTTCGTTCGAGCGACCGCATCTCGACGATGGGTGCCAGGCCTCGTTATCGCCGTGGGTGCCCTCACCATTGCGGTGTGGTCGCCAGCGCTTGTGCGTGGCACGGGTCGGCTGGAACTGCACGTGCTCGATGTGGGTCAGGGCGATGCGTTGGCATTGCGCACGCCGCGTGGACGTTGGATTGTCGTGGACGCAGGCCGACGCTGGGATGGCGGCGATGCCGGTCGACGCACGGTCGTTCCGTACGTTCGTCGCTTGGGTGGCGACGTCGCGGCATTTGTGATGACCCACCCGCACGACGACCATTTGGGCGGGGCGGCCAGTGTCGTGTCAGCGCTCGCACCAACCGGCTGGTGGGAATCCGCGTTCGTGACCACCAACGAGGCCTATCGGCGCACGCTCGAAGTGCTGCGCCAATCGGCCGTGAACTGGCACCGGGTGCGTCCTGGCGACCGTTGGCAGCTGGACGGGATCGAGGTAAGGGTGCTGGCGCCAGACTCTGCATGGACGGCCATGCAGCAGGACGCCAACGAGACCTCGGTGGTTCTGCGGGTGGCGTTCGACCACGTGGCCTTCCTCCTCACGGGAGACGCCGAAGCGGCCGAGGAACGCTGGCTGCTGGACAACACCAGTCCGGAGCTGCTGCGAGCCGACGTGCTGAAGGTTGGCCACCACGGCAGCAAAACCAGCTCCACGAGTGCCTTCGTGGATGCGGTGCAGCCGCGGCTCGGAGTGATTTCTGTGGGTCAAGCCAACCGATACGGACACCCATCGCCGCAGACCCTGGAAACGTTTGCCGATCGGGGAATACCACTGTTGCGCACCGACCGTGACGGAAGCTTTGTGGTTGAGACCAACGGCCGCGACGTCGTGGTTCGACGCGGTCGGGACCGCTGGACTCTTCCGGCGCGTCAATAAGTTGCTGGAACGGCTCTTGCCCTGTCTCCGTCATACTCGTCACTTTCCTTTCGTCGTCGCGGTCCCCGTTTCGCGAGCGATTGCGAGCAGCGATTTCGAGTCGTCAATGCCGTATCGGCGCGATTGTCAACAAGGTCGTGCCGTACTTCCGCCCTGAGGAGTCCGACTGTGGTCAGCCATACCGCGACGTCTGTCGTTACGATCGAGCGCTTTATCATCGAGCAGGAGCGGATGTTCCCGGCCGCGACGGGCGAACTGTCGGGCATCCTGTATGACATGGCGCTGGCCGGCAAGATGATCGCGAACAAGGTACGGAGCGCGGGCCTTGCCGACATTCTTGGGTCCACCAGCGACGTGAATGTCCAGGGTGAAGTGCAGCAGAAGCTCGACGTAATCGCCAACGAGATCATCATCAAGGCGCTCGACCATGGCGGCAGACTCTGTGCCATGGCATCGGAAGAGGAACCCGACATCATCCATATTCCCGAAGGCTTCCGTGCCGGGAAATACGTCCTGCTGTTCGATCCGCTGGACGGATCGAGCAACATCGATGTCAACGTGCCCGTCGGGACGATCTTTTCGGTCTATCAGAAGATCACACGCGGGACGCGCGGTGAGATGGAAGACATGCTGCAACCGGGACGCCGT
>JANOKE010000591.1:0-1725 GCA_031419135.1 Gemmatimonadaceae bacterium | reverse complement strand
AAGCCAACAAGGCCGATCTCGACGCGCTGACGGCGATCACTCGTGAAGCGATGACGGCGCGGCGCCGTGGAGCGTCGCAAGCCGACGTGATCGCGATTCTCGAACGTAGTCGTCCGATTCGGGCGCGTCTCGCCCCAGCGTTCGCGGCGTTGCGCGTCGCGTTAAACGCCGTACTCACCGACGAGCAGCGCGCCTGGCTCGCGGCCAACTCCCGTCGACTCGGCCCCGACCTTCCGCCGCTGCCGGGACGCTAGTCGGACGCGCGACCGCGACACCGCGACTCGTTGTGAAACACCGCCGCGTGCATTGGTGCACGCGGCGCTGCTTTTTCTCGCGCAAACGCGCTATGGTGTCGGCGAGGCGTGCACGGTCGTCGGTGCCGTGCGTCGCAGGCTGCTGCGCGCCAAGGCGGCGGAGACGAGCGTCAAGACACCGCCCAGCGCCAGCGCGGCGCCAGGAAAGTAGAACGGCGCCCGAGGGCCCGAAAACCACGCGAACACGTTGGCCATCAAGAGTGGACCGATAATGGACGTGACGCTCATCATGCTCGTGAGCGCCCCTTGCAGTTGGCCCTGCTCGTTTGGTGGCACCTGTCCCGAAATCAGCCCTTGGATGGCTGGCCCCGCGATGCCCCCCATGCAGTAGATCGCCGTGAACGCGAACATCATCCACGTGGACGTGGCGAAGGCGTACAGGAAAAACCCCACGCTGTAAAACATCAATCCGACGTACACACTGCGCTGCTGCCCGAAACGTGGAATCACCGTTCGGATCAACCCGCCCTGCACGATGGCCACGGCCAACCCCACCACAGCCAACGACGCGCCAACGGTGCGTTCGGTCCAGTGGAATTTCTCAATGGTGTAGTACGACCAGGTGCTTTGCACCGCGTGCGCCGCGATCTGCACGAGCACGAGTGACGCGACCAGGCCGAAGACTACGGGATAGCGACGCAGGTTCGCGACTGATCCCACCGGATTCGCTCGCTTCCAGTATATGGCGCGGCGATGTTCAGGCTTGAGGGATTCGGGCAAGACGAAGAAGCCGAACAGCCAATTGACGAGGGCAAGTGACGCGGCAGCGATGAACGGCACGCGGGCACCATACTGACCGAGCAATCCGCCAGCGAGCGGACCGATAATGAAGCCGAGTCCGAACACGGCACCGATCATACCAAAGTTCTGCGCCCGCTTTTCCGGCGGTGAGACATCGGCGATATAGGCCGCTCCCGTGGTGAAGCTCGCTCCCATCACGCCAGCAATCAGTCGGCCGACAAACAGCCACCCGACGGTCGGGGCGAAGGCCATGAACAGGTAGTCGAGACCAAAGCCGAAGAGCGACGCGAGCAGCACCGGCCGTCGGCCGAACCGATCGCTCAACGCGCCCATGACCGGGGCACAGAAAAACTGCATGCCCGCGTAGGCGAAGGTCATCCACCCGCCCCAGCGCGCCGCATCGCTCATCGAGCCGCCCGTGAGGTGGGTGATGAGCTTCGGCATGACTGGAATGATGAGCCCCAATCCAGCCACGTCGATGAGGAGCGTGACGAGGATGAACCACATCGCAGGGGCGCGGAACGACTTCATGCGGGGACGTCTCTCCGTTTTCGCGCACAGGGCTGCAGCAGGAGCTCCAGTTGCGCGCTCGTATCTGGTGTACGGCGTGCCATCCCGGCCTCTGGCTCATCGTACCGGCCGGTTCGCCGCGCGAGTCCATGCTTGTGAC
>JANOKE010000590.1:0-1178 GCA_031419135.1 Gemmatimonadaceae bacterium | reverse complement strand
GCGGCAGCGGCCAGGCGCCGTTCTCGGCGATTGCGACCGCTTCGACATAAAAGCCCGGCAGCGTTCCCGCCGCCAGAATTACTGTGTGACCGTCAAACGTTCCGCGCTCGCCAGTGACACGATCCACATATGCCACACCGGTGACGCGCGACCCGCTACGCAGCACGCGTACACACACGGTGTTGCGTTTCAGCGTCATACCTGCCGCGATGAGCGCCGGGATGATAGCAGTGGCAATATCGTGCTTCGCTTCGGCAGCGCAGGCGTATCCGTCGCAGGTGCCGCAGCGTATGCAGCGCGCCTGGTTCGCCTGCGGATCGAAGGCAATGGCCAGCGGGATGCGTGACGGGTGCATTCCGAGCCGGGTAGCTGCATCGGCAATGGCTTGCGAAGACGGTGCAAGCGCGCCGAGCGCATGGGTGAACGGTGCGCTGCGAGGCGGCTCCGTTAAATCGGTGTGATCTTCACCGGCGACGCACAGCAATCGTTCGACCTGCGCGTACACTGGCTCGAGGTCCGCGTAGCGGAATGGCCATGCCGCTCCGCTGTCTCCAACGATGTGGGGGTTCGATTCGAAATCGGCTTCGCGAAACCGGAACGATGCACCACCATAATACACCGACTGCCCTCCCACACAGTTCACTGAGCCGATGGTGGACCTCCGCCAGCCCGCGTTCACGCGATAGGGAGTCTCCCAGTTGAAGTGCGTCGATACGAAGGCGGCGCCGTGCCGCCCCCAGTTGTCCGGACCGCGTGCAACCCACCCGCCGCGCTCCACCATCAGCACACGGTGGCCCTGATGGACAAGTGCGTGCGCGGCCATCGCTCCGCCAAAACCGCTGCCAACGACAATCGCGTCCCACGTCATTTGCTGATCCCCGCGAGCGATACCGTGTCTCGCTTCCGCAGCAGAAGGCAGGCCACATCCGCCGTCGCCTCCTCGTGCGGAAAGTGACCGACGCCGGCCAGGCGCACCACTTCAAGTCGCGCACCCAACAGCCTCAGCGCATCGAGTTCTGCGGGTCCGGGTTCGGAGGGATGGGGTGCGTCGCCCAGTATCACCATAACCGGCGCACGTACACGGGCGACGATGACGCTGAGCGGGTCTCGCTCTTTCGAATCGCCAAGGCGAATCGCCATCGAGACGACGCGACCAATGTCGGTGAGCATCGGCTCGA
>JANOKE010000589.1:0-1665 GCA_031419135.1 Gemmatimonadaceae bacterium | reverse complement strand
GCGCGCGCGTTGCTGGGTCGCCGAAAGCTGATCGATGGTGGTTGGCAAACGTAGAGTATCCAACGTACCCGCGCGCCACGATGCCAGTCGATCATCGTAACGCCTGCTCAGCGGATTGCCCGACTGGCCACCCGGATAGGTCGCCCAGGCTCGACGTGGTGTGGAGAGTTCCACCACCATGCGCCAGCTTGGACCATGTCGTCCGTCACCGGTTGACGGCCACACCGTCGCCGAGCCGCCTTGCACCGGAATCTCCCGTCGCGAGAACGGGGCTAATCGCAACAGATGATCAATGTTGGCGAATCGAACCCGGTCCCAACGCCACCGATCGTCGGCGGGATCGCCGCGGCGGGCCATCAACGAGTCGAGCGCGCTGGACATCACCGATTGCACAAGCGCGTCCCGTGATTCCACCACCGATGTGGCGTGATCATCCCACCACGCCGACATCGAGTCGCGCAACAGGATGGCCGTCATCATGTCGCTCGGTATCGAAGTGCGGCTGCTGTCCGTGCGGAGTTCATCCCACAGTCGCAGCGACAGCTGTCGCATGATTTCTTCGAACAACACGGCCCGTCGATTCCCGCGCGTATAGCGTCGATCCCATTCGGCAAGCAACTCCCCGGCGCGCGTTGTCGTCGCGTTCCCCACCGACGCCCTGGCAACGCGCAGCAACACCGGAACAAACAGGTCGGCCCGCGCACTGCCCGGATCACTCTGCATGCGTTGCATGGCATTGGGCGTTACGGCCGCATCGGCCCGCAGCAATTTATTGATCTGCATCGCGCGCCATGGGCGTTCCCAATTTGCGCCGAAATAGCGCGACTGCACCTGCGGATCGAGGGGTTCCTGATTGGCCGACACGAGGAAGCCCTGCGCGGGACGTATGGCCTGCGGATAATCCTTCACCGGCCAGTACCCGATCCAATCGTTGGCGCTGAACGAACCGTCACGGAGCACGTCACCCCGTCCATCAGTTGGACGAAGCGGATACCGACCGGTCGAACGAATGCCGATCGTTCCGGCGGTGTCGGCCGCGAGCATGTTTTGCGCCGGCGCGTCGTACAGCGTGGCCATGGCGTCGAGCATCGCGTCGGCGCTCGACGCCCGAGACGCCGCGTCAAATCCTTCCAGCACGCGCATCGATTCGAGCACTGTCCAGCGTACCGATATCCACTGCCCCCCCACGCGCCGCATGGGGCCGCGATGGGTGAAACGGAGCGTATCCACGCCCAACACGCGATCGAACGGATCGCGATACGATTCCACGCGGAGGGTCAGTGGCCGCCATTCGCCGTCCAGCCGATATCGCGACGGCGCGTCGAGACTGTCGACCTGTTCGGTGTAGTAATCCATGACATCGGCGCCGGTGTTCGTAAACGTCCAGGCGACGGCCGCGGTGAAACCGATGATGATACCAGGCGCGCCCGGGATGGTGACCCCATACACGTCCAGCGTGTCCCGAACGACCAGGTGAGCCTCGTACCAAATGCTCGGCAACGTCAGCTCAAGGTGCGGATCGCCGGCCAGCAGCGCGTGGCGCGACGCACTGCGCGACGGGCCAACCGCCCAATTGTTGCTCCCAATGGCATCGTCGCCGCGTGAGGGCGCGTAGGCCGTCAGTTTTGAGAGCGCCGACCTGGGTGTCGCGTGAAGCATGGCGAC
>JANOKE010000588.1:0-4102 GCA_031419135.1 Gemmatimonadaceae bacterium | reverse complement strand
GTCAACACCATCTCCGCCGGTCCGTACGCATCAAGGGCCGCCAGCGCAATCGGCATTATCGAAACGATGGTGAAGTACTGCACGGCCAACTCGCCACTTCCGGAAACGCTCACCGCCTGGGAGGTCGGGACGACGGCGGCGTTCCTCGCGAGTCCGTTGGCCAGCGGCGTTACCGCCGCGACCGTCTACGTGGACAAGGGGTATCATGCCATGGGCATGGCGGTCGCGATACCACCGGGAACGGAGTTGCTCGGCCGGTGATCCGCCCAAGCTGAAACCCATGGGTCGATTCGGAAGTATTCGGCTGCGCCTGGTTGGCCTCGCGCTTTTCTGCGCGCTGCCACTCGTCGCGCTCGGCGTTTATCGATTGTCAATGAACGCGAGTCACGAGCGAACGATGCTCAAGAGCGATGTGGAACGCGCGGCCACAGTCGCTGCGGCCCGCATCGACGAGCGCATCCGAACCGCCGACGCACTGCTGGTGAGTCTCGCGGCAACCCTGTCGGTCGATCCATCGCAGAGTGTGACGAACGAACGCGCACTCGTTCGCGCGCTCGCAGATGCGCCGTCACCGGTTTCGAATTTCTTCCTGCTCGACACCGCCGGCACCCTGATCGCCGCCGCGCGCCCCTTCGGTCCGCCCGGTGATTCCGTGCGTGCGTTCGCGAATCGCGGTTACTTCACGGTCGTCCGAAAAACCCGCGGACTTGTGGTCGGCGAGATCCGTCGCTCGATGACACTCAGCGATCGCCCGTGGGTTGTGGTCCTCGTTCGCGCGATTCCGGATGACCGCGGCCAGTTCGTGGGCGCGGTGTCGCTGACCATTCGCCTTGACTCGCTGCTCAGTGCCACGCGAGGAAGCACCGACCTCGGAACACCGCTGATTACGCTCCTCGACACGTCCGGGGTCGTCCTCGCACGCAGCGAGGATCCCGACTCGGTCGTCGGGCAACGACGATTCCCGGCCGGCGTCATGGCCGACTCGGGTGGTTCGGGCAACGTCCGCGGTCTCGATGGTGAGACGCGCCTTACCGGATTCGCGCGCTCCGGCACGGCTCCATGGATGGTCCAGCTCGCGATCTCGCCACAGGCGCTCGACGCGAAACTGTCCAGGAACCGTACCGACGATCTCGCCCTTTTCTTCCTCGCCGTGGATCTGGCCATCATCATGGCCTACCTGGTTGCGCTGCGCATCACGCGGCCGATCGCTGCACTCGCGGATGCGGCCCGCTCGTTCGAACGCGGTGAGACCGGAACGCGCACAGCGATCACCGGTCCTGGCGAGATTCGCCTGCTGGGCAGCGCCTTCAATCAGATGGCCGAAACCGTCGAGCGTCGCACTGCCGCACTCGCCGACAGCGAGCGACGCTATCGCCTGCTCTTCGACAGTAACCCCCTGCCCATGTGGGCATGGGACGCGGACACCCTCCAGATCATGGCGGTGAACGACGCGGCGGTCGAGCTCTACGGGTATGAGCGCGATCATCTGCAGAGTCTGAAGATCGACCAGTTGCTCGATCCCAGCGAACGGGAACGCTTTCGCGCCGCGCGCCTTCCGTTCTCCGAACACCGACAAAATGCAGGAACGTGGCTGCATCGCACGGCCAACGGACGCAGGATCGCCATGGACGTGGTGACCACGTCATCCCGTCGGCTGGGGCGGCCCAGTTGGTTGTCTGTGGGGATCGATGTGACGGCCCGGCGCGAAACGGAGCGGGCGCTGGCGCGCAGTGAAGATCAACTGCGTCAGGTGCAGAAGATGGAGGCGATCGGTGCGTTTGCCGGCGGCACCTCGCACGACTTCAACAACCTCCTGACCGGCATGCTCGGCTACTGCGATCTCGCGTTGGCTGAGTTGCCGGCAGAGAGTCAGGCCCATCAGGATGTCGCGAAGGTGCGCACGCTGGCGTTACAAGGCAGCGATCTGACGCAACAGATTCTCACGGTCAGTCGCCAACCCGTCGTGCATTTTTCACGATTTGATCCCAACGAAACCGTTCGCTCGCTTGATCGACTCCTCACGCGCATCCTCGGCGCACACATCGAATTGGCGACGCAGTTGAGTGACGACGTGGGCACGATGCATGGCGACGTCCGTCAACTCGAGCAGGCGTTGCTCAACCTCACGACCAACGCGCGCGACGCCATGCCTGCCGGTGGCACCTTACACATCACCACGCAGGCCGTAACCGCCGCCAATGCCAGTGCGCTCAATCTGCCAGCCAGCCACGACTGGATCCGCATCGCCGTGCGCGATACTGGTGTCGGGATGTCGGCCGACGTGCGCGACCGCATCTTCGAACCGTTCTTCACGACCAAGGATCGCGGCAAGGGTACCGGCCTCGGGCTCGCGCTCGCGTACGCGATGGTGAAGCAGGCCGACGGAATCATGCGCGCGGAGAGCGAGCAGGGAGTCGGAACAACATTCTCCATGTGGTTTCCCCGTCTCGATGCCGCCGCCGCGACGGTCGAGAAGGACGAATTGCCTGCGCCGCTCGCCCGCGGCACGGAAACGATTCTGTTCGCCGAAGATGCCACCAGCGTACGAATGGTTGCGACCGCCGTGCTGGAACGACAAGGCTATCGCGTGTTGGACGCCGCCAACGGCGACTCGGCCATTGCGATTTCGCGGGCGTTTCCAGGTCACATCGATATGCTGTTGACCGACGTGGTCATGCCGGGAATGAGTGGGCGCGAACTCGCCGACACCATGCGACGCTTGCGTCCGGGCATTCGGGTGATGTTTGCATCCGGTTATGCCGATGACGAGGCGCTGCTTGGAGACGTACGCAAGGACGAGCAGTCGTTTCTGCAGAAGCCGTTCGCTGCCCATGAACTCGTGCGTCGTATTCGCACCGCGCTCGATCTGCCCGTGCGGGTCGGGTAGAGACACGATCGTGTACTGGATTCTGTTCGTGATGGGGGCCGTGGTCGCGGTCGGACTGGCATTGGTGGCGGGCGGACTGGCCACACCGCGCGACCACGTTGTGGCGCGCACAACCGTGCTTGACGTCACACCCGACAACGTCTGGACGACGATCCGGGACGTTGCCCGATACGCCGAATGGCGGCATGAACTCGAGACCGCCGACATCGTCGATACCGATCAGGCACAGCCGCGCTGGCGCGAGACCAACTCGCGTGGATCCATCACCTTTGGTGTGACAACCGAGGACGCGCCACGACGATTGGTCGCGCGCATTCTCGACGACGATCTGCCATACACCGGGGAATGGTGTTGGCAGCTTGAGCCCAGCGGCAACGGCACCCGTGTCACCATCACCGAACGTGGCAGCGTTGGCAATCCCGTCTTTCGGTTCATCGGCGCGCACGTCCTGGGTCACACCAAGTCCATCGACCGGTACCTGCGCGGGCTGGCCGAACGTCACGGCACGCACAATATCATCATCGGGGACAGCAACATCCGGTCACTCACAACGAGTTGAGTTCACCGTACGCCTCGCGCCAGCCTCGTGATGCTCACGATGCCCACGAGTGGACCAAGGGCCAGAACAGGAAACACCCATTGCCATCCCAGCCAGCCCACCAATGGCGGGATCAGTTGGATCGTGATAGTGGTTAGCAGGAAACCAAGCGATACCTGCAGCGTGAGCGCCGTCCCCACGGCGTGCGCCGGCACGCTTTCGGTGATCAGCACGCTGAACTGCGCGCTGTCGGCAATCACGAAGAATCCCCACACCAGCGCCAGCGGCGCCAGCAGCCACCACGACTGCGCCCACGCAAATCCGATGGCAATCGCACAGCTGCCGCTGATCGCCATTGCCCAGGTGACCAGTCGCGCGCGTCCAATGCGGTCGGCCACGAGACCACCCCACACGCAGCCAATGCCGCCCACGGCAATAACGCCAAAGCCGATCACGGCCGCGACGCGCATGTTGGGCGCATCGCCGGTGCGTGCAGCGTGCGCGGCATCGCTCGCTGCGAGGAACGCCGGAATCCACGTCCAGAACGAATACAGTTCGGCCATGTGTCCCAGATAACCGCCGGTTGCCAGACGCCATCGTCGTTCCCGCACCACATCGTGAACGCGCAACCACGAAAACGGACGTGACGGAAATTCATACGGGCCATCGCGATAGCC
>JANOKE010000587.1:0-17874 GCA_031419135.1 Gemmatimonadaceae bacterium | reverse complement strand
CAGGAAACGCATCACTCGCCCGGGTCGCGACCCGCGTTGTGCGCAAGAACAGCGCGAGGAAGAGGGACAGCGCGATTGACACGCCGATGAATCCCAGTTCCTCGCCCACGACCGAAAAAATAAAATCCGTGTGTCGTTCGGGAAGAAATTGCAGGCGCTTCTGGCTGCCAAGCGTGAAGCCTTTTCCAAACAAGCCGCCCGATCCGATGGCCACTTTCGACTGATTGATATTGTAACCGGCATTCAACGGATCATACGATGGATCGAGGAACACCAGCAGGCGACGCTGTTGAAATGGTTTGAGTCTTTCCCAGAGGATTGGCGCCACAATACCCATTCCCACATTCGCGAGCATCAATGCCACGCCTTCCAACAAATACGGTCGGTACCACAGCATCAGCGCGAACAGCAGGAAAAACCACGCGCCCCACGCGCCGGTACTGAATGCCAGAATGAGACTGATTCCGGGACTGGCCAGCATGATCAGCAGCGGCCATGATACACCGGCCCAGAACAGCATGGCGAAGCAAATGCCAATGAACACGATGGCCGTGCCCAGATCCTTTTGCGCCATCACCAGCATCCACGGGACGCCGACCACCAAGAGGGGCTGCCACAACTCGACCAGCGCCCGCGGTTGCTCGCGCCGCGCGGCAAGCACGCGCGCGAGCATGAGGACGGTGGCAAACTTTGCCAATTCCGCGGGTTGGCCAATGCGCACGCCACCAATACTCAACCAACTCTTCATGCTGGCGGCGGTACCGGCGCCGGTGCCGACAAACAAGACGAGCACCAGCAAGGCACAGCTGAACACATACAGCGGCCAGGCACTCCATTCGAACAGACGCACCGATCCGCGCGTCACGACAAAACATGCGGCCAGCGACACCACGAAGAAGCCGAGTTGCCGCTGCCACACATTGCGAAAGAAATTGGCCGGCGCATCGGTCTGGCCCGCCGAAAAGACCATGGAGATCCCAAACGCCGTCAACAACAGCGCGAGAATGAGCAGCGGGTAGTCAATGCCCTGTCGGCGCAATGGAAGGGCCACTAGTCGTTCGTCACCGATTTGAGCGTGAGGCCTTTCGTTTTCAGAAAGCGTTCCATCATTTTGGTGGCGATCTTGGCCGCGGCCGAACCGTGAAGTCCCTCCTCCAGAATGACGGCCACCACGATCTTCGGATTGTCGAGCGGCGCGTAGCCGACAAACCAGGCGTTGTCGGGGTGGGGCGGGTTCTGCGCGGTTCCCGTTTTGCCGGCGATCAGCAAGCCTTCAATCTGTGCGCCGGCCGCCGTACCGCGCGAGACGACATCAGCGAGGGCAAGTTGCAATCCGTCCAACTGGTTTTTGGAAAGATCGAGAATCTGTGTGCGCACCGGTTCGTGGGCGACGATCTGCGGTTGCGCCGCTGCGCCGTCGGTCGCGAGCGCGGTATAGAAGCGCGCCATGTTCATCGGCGTCTGCGAATTATCCGCTTGTCCGATGGACAGACTGAGCACCACCGAAGGATTCCAGCCCCCCTTGCCATACTTCTTGTTGAAGTATTCGATGCCTTCGGGCCAGATCGACCGATACTCGCCGGGCAGATCCACACCCGTGCGATCGCGAAAGCCCAGCTTCACACCACCCGCCAACAGGTTGGCGAGCTGAATCTTGAGCCCCAGTTGGTAGAAGTACACATCGCACGACTTCGCAATCGCCTGCGCCAGCGTGACCGCCCCATGCCCGCGCTTATCCCAGCACTTGAACACGCGACCGAGGTAGTAGCCACCGTTACACGGTTGTGGCATGCGGGTGTCGATCGTCACCAGGCCGCGCTGCAGTCCGATCACGGCGGTGGCCAGCTTCCATGTTGACGCCGGCGCGTAGAGGCCCTGCAGGGCACGATTCAGCAAGGGACGCCTCGGATCGGCGAGCAGGCCGGCATAGTATTTCGGTGCCACGCCCCCGATGAATCGATTGACATCGTATGAGGGGGCGCTGTAACTCGCCAACACGCCGCCGGTCTGCGGATCGAGTGCGACGATGGCGCCCCGCAGCGAATCTCCGAAATACGCATGCGCATACCGCTGCAGATCAAGATCGATATTCGTTCGCAGCGGCGGAGCCGCTTGCGCGGGCTCGTCCGGTCGTACGCCCTCGTCGCGCACCACCCGATTCCGTGCGTCGACCTCGACATAGCGATGCCCTTCCCGACCTCGCAATTGGGCTTCGTACTGCTTTTCGATGCCCTGCTTGCCCACCTGTTGTCCCGCTTTGTATCCGTCGTAGGCCGGCATGGCGAGTTCTTTTTCCGAAATCTCCCCCGTGTACCCGACAAGCGACGCCATCGCTTCCGCATCGGGATAGTACCGCTTCGGGGCACTTTGGATGATCAATCCGGGAAACTCGACACGCCGCTCCTCGAGCACCGAGACCACCTGAAACGACGCATCATTGAAAATCTCTGCCGGGCTTTTCGGCGCCCGGCGAAATCGACCAACGGCCAGTTCCTGCTGCGCCGAATCGATGGGCACGATCTTCGCCAAGGTGCGCAATGCCGATCGCAACGAATCTTCCGTCGGACTCAGCATGAGGATGCGGTATCCCGGCAGATTTTCGGCGATGATCTCGCCATGGCGATCATAGATCGTGCCGCGCGCGCCGGGCAGGGGCACGTCTCGCGACCGGTTGTTCTCCGACTGTAGCGTGTACTGTGCGTTTTGCAGCACCTGCGCGCGAAAGAATGCCGCACTCAGGCCAAAAAAAACACCAAAGAGCACTCCGCGGGTGATGCGAGCCCGACGCAGCACGTCGTTTGGATGATAGCTCACGATGCCGTCCTCATCCGGTCGGTCGGTAGAGCGGCTTGAACAGCGTCAGCAGCACCACCGCCACTGCCGCCGTGAGCGCCGCTGACAGCGGTGTCCAGAGCAGCAACTGCACCACGAGCGCCATGCCGCGGGTCCCGCCGCTGACCGCCGCAAACAGCGCGTCAAACAACAACTTGCCCAGAAAGACGAAGAGTCCGGTGAGGGCCACATGATCGGCAAAAAATACGGCCTTCACCCGACTCGCCGCGAACGCGACCACCGTCATTGCCAATGCGGCGGCGCCAAACGCCGATGGCGCCAGCGCATCGACCGTCATCCCCGCAGCAAGTCCGAGCAGGGCCGCAAGTCCAGGACGCACGCGCACGGCGGAAAACAATATCGCGATCAACAGGAAGTCCACGTTGGCGTTTGAGGCGATGAGTGGACGCAGGGCGAAGTGCGCCGCGATCAGCAGGCCAAATCCGGCCAGAGCGCGCGTGGCCGAAGCGACACCGGACTGGGGGAGTGCGGTCGCCATGGTCAGCGCAGTTCGTGCGCGGGAGGCGGTCCGCTTCGCGCGGCCGGGGGCGGGACGGTGGGTATCCGAGGGCGCGTGGAGTCGGCGCGCGCGCGAATGCTGTCGGCCTTTCCGCTGTCAGGACGTGTCAAGGGCACGCGGACGGTTGGCGGTGCGCCGCGTAACGGGTCCCGTGACAAACTGTCGGCCAACGCCGAGTCAAGTGCGACGCGTCGCGCCGCCAACTCATCGAGCGCCGCTCGTCGCGCCACAGAATCACCGGCCGCCGCAATCGCACGCGCCGCGCTGTCGGCGGACGCGACGTTGGTCCAGATCTGGTTCACACCGCGGACAGTGCGGTCGGCGCGCAACACCAACACCGGGCCAATCTTGGCCGGCAAAACCGCCGGCATCAACAGGTACGTGCGCGCCCATTTCTCCGGCGTCGAGATCTCTCCGATGACCACGCCGACCGGAATGCCGCGTGGATACGTGGCGCCCAATCCGGAGCTCACGATAACGGCGCCCGAATCGAGCTTGTCGCGAAATGGCACACCTTTCAATTCCAACATCAACCGTTCGACGCCGCGGCCAAGGTGCGGTTGCACAATCCCGAAGGCCCGACTGTCGACACTCATGGCACTGACGGCGAAATCGGGATGCGCCCAGGTGATCGCGAATGCGGTGTTGGCGTCCACGCGTTCAACCATGCCCACCAGCCCATCGGCGGTAACAACAGGCGCGAATTTTTCGACGCCGGCACCTGCTCCCACATTCAGCGTGAGCGTGAAGTCGTCGTCCACACCGCGTCGCGGCAGGAGCTCCGCCACAACAAAGCCGTCCTCGAGTCGGGCGGACAGACCCATCAACCGACGCAACGTGATGTTCTCGTCGGCCACGGCGCGCACGTTCAGCGACTCCGTGGCCGTGCGGCCCCGGGACAGCAGCAGGTCATCGCGCGAGGTGATGGCGGCGCGCACACCGGAGGCGCGACTCTCCAGCGCCACCAGCGGGGCGAGCACGGAACCGCGCAGCACCCCGGCCACGCTGTCGCGGAACCGACGCGGCAACACGAGCGCGATGAGACTCAGCGCGAGACACGCGAACAGCAGCCCGTTATCGAGCCGTGCTCCACCGAGAACGGAACCGCTGCGAACGCCGCGAGCCACGGCGCCGTCAGGTCGTGAGAACCGACCAGTACTTCTCTTCGTCATCGAGAATCTTGCCCGTGCCGCGCACCACGCACGTAAGCGGATCCTCATCGACGTGAATCGGCAAGCCGGTTTCCTGACTGAGCAGCACATCGAGTCCGCGAATCAGCGCGCCTCCGCCCGTCATCACGATACCCCGATCCACGATATCCGACGCAAGCTCCGGCGGCGTAATCTCCAACGCGCGGCGCACCGCATCGACAATCTGCTGAATGGGTTCCTGCACCGCCTCGCGAATCTCACTCGAATGAACGCGTACCGTTTTGGGAATACCCGACACCAGATCGCGCCCCTTCACTTCCATTTCGCGTTCATCCCCGACGGGATACGCCGACCCGATCTGAATCTTGATCTGCTCTGCCGTGGGTTCTCCAATCAACAGATTGTAATTCTTGCGCATGAACTGCACGATGCTCACATCGAGTTCGTCACCACCCGTGCGAATGGAGGTGTCGCTCACGATGCCCGACAGCGCAATGACGGCGATCTCCGTCGTGCCGCCACCGATGTCGATCACCATGTTGCCCGTGGGTGACTCCACGGGCAGTCCCACACCAATGGCCGCCGCCATGGGTTCGGTCACCATGAACACTTCCTTCGCCCCGGCCCCAAGTGCCGAATCACGTACGGCGCGCTTCTCTACTTCGGTAATGCCCGACGGCACGCACACAATGACCCGCGGCTTCACCTTGAAGACATGCTTGTCGATCACCAGCGTCAGAAAATAGCGCAGCATTTTTTCCGTCACATCGAAATCGGCGATCACCCCGTCTTTCATGGGCCGCACGGCCATGATACCCTCCGGCGTGCGTCCCAGCATGCGCTTCGCTTCCAGCCCGACCCCGCGGATTTTCTTGGTCTCGCGATCGAGTGCGACCACGGACGGTTCATTCAGCACGATGCCTTCGCCCTTCACATAGATGAGCGTGTTGGCAGTGCCAAGATCAACCGCGATGGCGTTCGCCGGGAACAGCGAATTCGCCTTATTGAAAGGCCAAAACATCCAGATGGGGCTCGCCGGCGCGGGGCGCCGAATTGGAGACAACAGGTGCTACGTTAGCGATAATGTATCGGTTTACACGAGAGCGAACAAGCTGTTGTGGCAGCGTGACCTAGCGCACCTTTCGATGCAACGAAGACACAAGTCACGACGAGCGGCCCGGGCCACCACAGCCGGTCAATCCAGGAATCCGGCAGGTTCAGCGAAAGCCATTCCGAAGGCATCGGCGACCCCCTGATACGTCACCTGGCCATCGGTCATGTTGAGCCCCTTGAGGAGCGCGCCGTTCTCGCGAAGCGCCCGCTTCCACCCCTTGTTCGCCAACTGCAGCGTGTAGGGCAACGTGGCATTGGTGAGCGCCAGCGTAGAGGTGCGAGGTACCGCACCCGGCATGTTGGCGACGCCGTAGTGAATGATGCCGTCTACCACGTACGTGGGGTTCTCATGGGTGGTGGCGTGAATCGTCTCAATGCAGCCACCTTGGTCGACCGCTACGTCCACGATCACGGCCCCCGGACGCATGCGCTTGAGATCTTCCCGGCGCACCAGCTTCGGCGCTTTCGCACCAGGAATCAGCACGCCGCCGATCACCAGATCACACGTCGAAATCTGTTCGAGGATATTGTGCCGATTTGAATGCACCAACTGCACATTGGCCGGCATGACATCCGACAGGTAGCGCAGGCGTTCAAGCGACAGGTCGAGTACCACAACTTTCGCGCCCAGTCCAGCCGCCATCTTGGCGGCGTTGATCCCCACCACACCGCCGCCCAAAATCACGACCTTGGCCGGTGCCACTCCCGGCACGCCACCCAGCAACACACCGCGCCCCCCGTACAGCTTCTCCAGATACTTCGCGCCCTCCTGAACCGCCATGCGGCCAGCGACCTCGGACATGGGCGTGAGCAGGGGCAATTCGCGATTCGGCAGTTCAACCGTCTCATACGCAATGCACGTCGCCCCGCTGGACAGATGCGCGTTCGTGAGCGCTTCGTCGGCGGCGAAGTGGAAATACGTGAACAGGGTCAGATCGTTGCGCAGAAATCCCCATTCCGCGGCAATCGGTTCCTTCACTTTGAGCAGCAAGTCGGCACTGCCCCAGGCTGTCGCGGCATCAGGCACGATCGTCGCGCCCACGAAACGATAGTCGTCGTCCTCGAAGCCGCTTCCTACGCCAGCGCCGGTTTCGATGGACACCTGATGACCACTGGCGGCGAGCGCCTCGGCACCAGCAGGGACCAGGGCCACGCGATTCTCGTTTGTCTTGATTTCCTTGGGTACGCCGATACGCATGGGCCGGGAGCGTTGGAGAGTGAATCGTACTAGCGGACGGCCTTGGGGCCGAGACTGACAATAGTCTGCTGCGTGGGATCGAAAAATGCGCGGGCCACTTCGAGCACCGTCGCGCTGTCGACCGCATCGACAAGGGCCAGCAGTTCCTCAATAGTGCGGTGGGGCTCGCCGTACAGCGCCGTGGTTGCCGCCCGGTACATGCGCGAGGATACACCCTCCATGGAGAGCACCAGTTGGCCGCGCAACTGTCGTTTGCCAGCCGCCAGTTCGGCCTCTGGCAGCCCTTCTTCCACAACCTTCACCAGCACCTCCCGCACGGCGTTGAGTGCGTCCTGGGCCGACTCCGGGGCACTGGCGAGGTACACGCCATGGACGCCGGTGTCGGCGTACGACGAACTGAACGTGTACACGCTATAGGCAAAACCCAGCTCCTCACGGACGCGCTGAAAGAGCCGCGAACTCATCCCGCCACCCAGCAACATGTCAAGAAGCGAAAATGCGAACCGACGCGGGTCGCCGTGGGCCAGCGACGCGCTGCCGAGTACCACGTGCGTTTGCGCAATGTCCTTGCGACGCACATGATGCGTTTGAGGCGCGGCGGGGAGCGCGACGGGCACCGTGAACGGACGCATGTCGCCCACCACGCGATCGCCCCACCCGGCCGTGAGTAGCGTGTCCACGAGCGCATGATGTTCGACATGACCACTGGCGGCGACCACCAGTCGCCCCGGATGATACGCCCGCGAATGCAACGCCTGCAGGTGCGACACGTCCAACGCCTGCACGGTCTCGCGCGTGCCGAGGATTGGGAACCCGTGCGCGTGCGCGCCCCACAACGTGCGGTTGTGCACGTCGAAGATCACATCGTCCGGTGTGTCATCTACCATGCTGATCTCTTCGAGAATCACCTTCCGCTCAAGCGCAAGGTCACTCGGCCGCAGCAGCGGCTCGAAGAGCAGATCGCCAATCACCGACACCGCTTCCGGCAAGTGCTCATCGAGCACCCGCGCCTGAAACGACGTGTGTTCGCGTTCGGTGTACGCGTCGAGTGATCCGCCAAGCGTTTCCAGCGACAGGGCGATCTGTTGCGCCGTACGCGTGCGCGTGCCCTTGAACACCATGTGCTCGAGAAAATGCGACACACCCATTTCTTCGGGCTGCTCGTGCAACGTGGCCGCTCGCACCCAGGCCCCAAACGCAACCGACCGTGCACCCGGAACGGCTTCCGAGAGCACGGTCAGTCCATTGGGGAGCTCCGTACGGTGCAGGGCGGGCGCGTCAGCGCCGGTCGCGACCACCACCGCTCCGCCCGCCGCGATCACCACCACTGCGACCACCACGATCGCCACCGTCATCGCGCCGCGGCGGACGTTCGCTTGGTGTCTCTTCCGGCATGCCCTCCGGTCGTGGCAGCAGCGCTTTCATCGACAACCGCATCCGTCCACGCTCATCACGGTCGATGAGCTTCACCGTTACCCGATCACCCTTCTTCACCACGTCGTCCGGCTTTTCAACGCGCTCATGCTTCATTTCCGACACGTGCAGCAACCCTTCGGTGCCCGGCATGATCTCGATGAATGCGCCGAAGGCGGTCACGGTTTTCACGGTGCCTTCGTACGTCTCGCCCACCACCGCTTCCGCGGTCATGGCCTGCACCATCTGGCGGGCCCGCTCCATCGACTCCGCGCCCACGGCGGCGATGGTCACCGTCCCATCATCGTCCACCGACAGCTCGGCACCCGTCTCGTCCTGAATGCCGCGGATGTTCTTGCCCTTCGGACCGATCAGTTCGCCGATTTTGTCCACCGGGATCTGCACGGTGACGATGCGCGGTGCGTACTTGGACATTTCACCGCGCGGCGCGGCGAGCGCCTTGTCCATCTCACCGAGAATGTGCAGACGACCTTCACGGGCCTGCGCCAGCGCTTCCTCCATGATCGTGATATCAAGACCTTCGATCTTGATATCCATCTGAATGGACGTAATCCCATCTTTCGTGCCGGCCACTTTAAAGTCCATGTCGCCGAGATGATCTTCGGTGCCCAGGATATCGGTGAGGATCGCGTACTTCTTGCCTTCCTTGATGAGTCCCATGGCAACCCCCGCAACTGCCGCCTTCATCGGCACGCCCGCGTCGAACAGCGACAGCGAGCCACCGCACACCGACGCCATCGAGGACGACCCATTCGACTCCAACACTTCCGACACGATACGAATCGTGTACGGGAAGTCAGCGAAATCCGGCAGCACACCTTGCAACGCGCGCTCTGCCAGATTGCCGTGGCCGATTTCGCGACGGCTCGTGCCGCGCATCGGACGCACTTCGCCCGTGGAGAATGGCGGGAAGTTGTAGTGCAGCATGAACGAACGGGTGGTTTCGCCCGCTTCGTTGATGGAGTCGAGCCGCTGGGCGTCTTTCGCGGTGCCCAGCGTGGTGGCAACGAGCGCCTGCGTCTGGCCGCGCGTAAAGAGCGCCGAGCCATGGGCGCGAGGCAACACGGTGGTGTCGATGGAGATGGCGCGCACTTCGTCGGGCTTGCGTCCATCCACGCGCAATCCGGTGGTGAGCACTTGCGCCCGCAACTCGTTGTATTCGATCTCACCGAGCGCCGCGCTGATGTCCCTCACGTTGTCCGGGAACTCCACCGCCAGCAGTTCAGCGGCAGCGTGCTTCGCCTTCTCGATAGCCTGAATACGGCTATGCTTGTCGGCCTGATTGAGCGCCGCGCGAATGGGCGCCGATCCGGCGGCCTTCGTGCGCTCGACAACCGCTTCGGCCGGCTCCGACTTCTTCCACTCCATCTTCGGCTGCTGCACCTTGGCCAGCAGTTCGTTCTGCATCGCGATCAGCTCGCGAATGCCATCGTGCGAAAGTTTCAACGACTCCAGCACGTCGGCTTCCGTGACTTCCAGGGCGCCGCCTTCCACCATAACGATGGAATCTTTCGAGCCGGCGACAATCAGTTCGAGATCGGAGAACGCAAGCTGCTGGAACGTTGGGTTCAGCACCCAGTGTCCCTGCACGCGTCCCACGCGCACGCCACCGATGGGACCCATGAACGGAATCTTCGAGGCGTTCAGCGCGAACGACGTGGCCAGCAGCGCCAGCACGTCGGCATCGTTTTCCTGGTCGGCCGAAACGACGTAGATGAACACCTGAACTTCATTCTTGAACCCCTCGGGAAACAGCGGCCGAATGGAGCGATCGATGATGCGGCAGGCGAGGATTTCGTGATCGTGAGGCCGACCCTCCCGCTTGATAAAGCCACCCGGAATCTTCCCGGCCGCGTAGGTCTTTTCCTTGTACTCGACTGTGAGCGGAAAGAAGGGTAACGAACTCTGGTTGTCACTGACCGTGACCGCTGCGATTACCATTGTCTCGCCGAATTGCACGACGGCGGAGCCCGCCGCCTGCTTGGCCATGCGGCCGGTCTCGATGACCAGCGGGCGACCCGCAAAAGTTCGCTCGATGCGATGCATCATCTGCTTTATTTCCTGTTGAGAACGCAAATCGCGCGGGAGGCATTGCTGCCCCCGCGCGATATGACGACGTGATCTTGCTTAGTACCGGAGGCCAAGGTTTTGAACGAGTGTGCGGTACTCCAAAACGTCCGTATTCTGCAAGTACTTGAGGAGACGCTTGCGCTTGCCGACCATCTTAAGGAGACCGCGACGCCCGTGATGGTCCTTGGCGTGGGTACGGAAGTGACCCGTCAGGTAGTTGATTCGCTCGGTGAGGAGCGCGATCTGTACACGGGTGGAACCGGTATCCCCTTCGTGGGCCCGGTACTTGTCAATCGTGGATGCCTTATCGAACGCCATCGTCGTAAGTTTCTCGGCGCATGCAATGCGCAGGGTGCGTAGCTGCGCCGCCTTTTGCGCGCAATTGTTATGAAGCACGGTAGTTTACTCCACCTCGCACAGTCTGTAAAGGACCGTCACCTGCCAGACCGCTTCCTCGGCCGTCAGATCGGAAAATACCGGGTCATCCGGTTGTTGGGTGGTGGTGCGTTCGCCTGGGTGTACGAGGCGATCGACCGTGACCTCGAAATCCCGGTCGCGCTGAAGATTCTTCGTCCGGAGCTCGCCGGCCAGTTCGACGCTGAGGCCAGTTTCCGTCGGGAAGCGGCTACGGCGGCCCGGTTGCGACATCCCAACATCGTCACGGTTCGTGACGTGGGTCAGGCCGACGGTGCCTCATTCGTTGCCATGGACTTGCTGCCGCTGTCTCTTGCCCGGCGGCTGGAGTTGCTGCCCCGTCTTCCGGAAATCGAGGTGGTACGCATCGGTCTCGATGTGGCGGCAGCGCTGTCGGTCGCGCATGCCGGCGGCATCGTGCACCGTGACGTCAAGCCTGACAACATTTTGATCGGCACCCACGGTGAAGCCATCGTGGCGGACTTTGGCCTTGCGCGCGCACTCGACGGCGAGGCGGCCCGCAGTGGTGGCCACCAGATCATGGGGACCCCGCACTACTTCAGCCCCGAGCAAGCGCGCGGTCTTGAACTTGATGGTCGCAGCGATCTGTACTCACTCGGCGTGACGCTCTTCCGCTCAGCAACAGGCCGACTGCCGTTCGAGGGCGACGACTGGTACGCTGTGGCACGCATGCATGTTGAAGCACCGGCGCCATCGGCTCGTGAACTGGTACCGGAGCTGACCGAGGGCTTCGATGCCCTCGTACATCGCCTGCTGCAGAAGGCACCCGCCGATCGGTTCAGCTCAGCGATCGCGGTCGCGGATGCACTCGCGGCGCTTCCCACAGCGCCTGCAACGCGCCCGGTGATGTCCGTCAGTTCAGGTCCTTCGGAAACCGTTACCGGATTTCCACCAGTCACCGCGGCAACGACTGCGCATCGCCGAGCAACGCCGAGTCGGGTCGGTATCGCCATGGCTGTTGTCGTGCTGGCCTTTGCCGGTTGGGCGGCCATTGGGTCTACCATTGCCCGCGATTTCTTTGCGGCGCCGAAAACCGCACCGCCGGACATTGCCGCCGAATCAATCGCCGTGGCGGCGCGCAATGCCACGCAGCGGGCGAGCCGCGACAGCGAGGCAACCAGCGCCAGTGCGGACACGGCGCGCCCGTCGCCCGTGGTCGTGTCACGGATTCCCGATGTCACGCGACAGAAGGCGGCAGCGATCGTCCGTTCGCGACTGACATTCGCAGCGCGGGATTCGGCAATGCTGTATGTCGACAATGTGTTGATCGGACGCGGAACGCAGTTGATTGAACGACCAGGAGCTGCCCGCCTCGTGCTCCGCGCGGTGATCGCGGATGCGCCACCCGCGTGCCCGACCGCGTCGCGCGAAGAGATCGTGCGGCTCGCAGTTGGTGAGAGTCGCGCGGTAACGCTGGCCGTGCGCACGTGCCGTGGTGTGTCCTTCACGATCACGCCAGGCGATGCACGCATTCGCTTCGAGTCGCTGGATGGTGGCGAGTCGGTGGAAGTGCGCGCGGATACGACCAAGTCGGTGTTGCTGCCCGAAGGTCGCTACGAGATGCGTGCCACGGCGCGAGCCTGTATCGAGTATCGGGAGGACACGCTGGTCGTACACCGCCGCGCGAGTGCGGCGGACCTGCGGCGCACTATCACCATGACCTGCACCTGACGCGCGCTTTGGGCGACGCGCCTACTGCGCGCCGAGCACGCCGCCGACCGTTCCACCGACAACGGCGCCGACGAGCGTGCCGATCCAGAAACGGCGTGTCTTCCACCAGGGAACGATGGGCGGAGTCAACAGCACCACATGCCGGGTGGTGATGCGTGTGACTTGCGACGTGACAACGGCCACCGCCGTTTCATTCCACACGGAAATCACGCGCAGTCGCGCCACCAGGGCATCGCGGTTTGTCGGATCAACCGCGTACGCGGTCATCCCGGCCTTCACCCACAAGGCTTCACGGGGCTTGAAGCGCGCCGCACTGTCATCGACGACATCAATTTCGAAGCGGGCCGCATCCCGGGGAATGCGCGTAGTCGGCGTCGGAGTTGCAAACACCACCGGTATCCGTGCGGCGGTGCTGTCGTCGCCCACCACGCGCACGCCGGCGCGATGACATCCCAACAGGGTGACAAGGAACGCGCCGCCAACGACGCGCAATGCCCAGGCGTTCGCCGTTCGACGGTTGCCGCGCATCATTCAAAGAGCGAAGAGGGCGCGAAGATCGTTGAACGTTACCAGCAGAATGAGCGCGAATACGGCCAGCACGCCCACGCGCGCAAACATTTCGCGTGTGCGCCCGCTGAACGCCTTCCCCTTCACCGCCTCCGCCAACACGAGCAGGATTTGCCCGCCGTCGAGCACCGGAATGGGCACCAGATTCAGGATGGCGATATTCAGGCTGAGAAATGCGATCAATGACCAGAGCGTTTCAGCGCCTCGACGAGCCGCCTGAACCGACACCCGGGCAATCTGGATTGGGCCACCGAGGTTTTTGGCGGATACCTGGCCGGACACAAGTCCGCGAAGCACGCCGAGCACGTTGGTCGTCATTCCCCACGTCGCCGTGGCACCAAGCGTCACCGAGCGGGCAACGCCCGGACTGACACGGGCGATCGAGTCCCGCACCTTGATGCCCACTCGTCCAACCAGACGCTTTTTCCCGGTGACCGGATCATCGATCTCGGTGGCCTGCGGTGCGAGTGACACCGACAAACGCTGACCGACACGCTCCACCTCGACGGCTACGGTGCCCGTCGTGACGGGCGCAATTCGATCGACCACTTCTGCCCAAGTGCGTACCGCCTGGCCGTTCACGGCGACGATCCGGTCACCCGTGGTCAGGCCCGCCGCCGCAGCTGGCAAACCGGTCACCACCGAATCGATCACGGCCGGGTTATACGGATCGCCGTACACGTAAAAAATTCCACTCGAAACGAAGAGCGTCAGGAGGATGTTCATCATCACGCCGGCAGAAAGAATAAACACCCGCGCACCCAACGACTTGTTTTCCACCCACCGATTCTCCGGCACCGCCTTGGGCCCGAACGGTGCCATCGCCTGCGGGTCCCACAATCCCGGTGGCACGTCGGCGGGCCGCTCGGCCTCTGCATCAAACGAGCCGCGGTCGCTGCCGCCCTCGATGCCCGCCATCGAGTCGTCTTCCCGCGTAGCCATGCGCACATAACCGCCCAGCGGAATGAGCGAAACGCGATAGTCTGTTTCCCCTCGGCGCCAGCCGAACAGGCGACGTCCCCATCCCAAGGAGAACACCGGTGCGTACACGCCCGTGAGTTTGGCCGCCACGAAGTGCCCGAATTCATGGACGAACACCACGAGACCAAACACCAACAAGGGGGCAATGAACGGGGAAATCGTCGACAGTATAGACACGAGAGGATCGATTCCTAATCAGGGTTTGGCAGCCAGCGTGGCGCCGTGGAACTCCACATTGCGGCGCGCCGCCTCATCGGCGCGCCAGAGCGCGTCCAATGAATCGGTTGGTTCAGCAACATGCGCGGCGAGCGCCCACGCTACCACAACGGGAATCTCGCCGAATTTGATGCGATCGGCCAGAAACAACGCCACGGCAGCCTCGTTGGCCGCGTTGAATACGGCCGGCGAGGCCCCGCCAGCGCGACCGGCGCCGATGCCAAGTTCCAGCATGGGGAAGTCGTCCGACCGTACAGCCTCGAACGTCAAATTCCCTGCCGCCACTGGGTCAAATACCGGTACGCCAGAATCGGGAATCCGTTCCGGCCACGTCAGGGCAAGCAGTATCGGCAGTTCCATCGACGGTACACCAAGCTGCGCCAGGACGCTGCCATCCACGAACTCGACAAACGAGTGCACAATACTCTGTGGGTGCACAACCACAGCGATGCGATCATAGGGCACGCCAAACAAGTGATGCGCCTCGATCACTTCCAGCGCCTTGTTTGCCAGGGTGGCACTGTCGATGGTGATCTTGCTGCCCATTCGCCATGTGGGATGCTGGCCAGCCTCTTCACGCGTTGCCGTCGCGATACGGTCCGTGCTCCAGGTGCGAAACGGTCCGCCCGACGCTGTCAGGACCAGGCGACGCACGTCGTCCACCGACCGGCCGGCCAGACACTGCAAAATGGCGGAGTGTTCACTGTCCACCGGAACCAGCGACCCGCCAAATTCTCTCGCTGTTTCGGTCACGATGTCCCCTGCGATCACCAATGACTCTTTGTTCGCCAGCGCAACGCGCTTGCCGGCACGGAGAGCCGCCAAGGTTGGCGGCAGTCCAGCTGCGCCGACAACCGCATTGAGCACAATGTCCGCCGCCGGATGGGTCGCGGCGCGCACCAGACACTCGGCACCAGCATCCCAGAGGGCGCCCACCGGAACCGTGCCGTTCACGAGTCCTACAAACGCGGGTCGCCACTGGGCCACCTGAATCGCCAATGCGGCGGCGTTCGCATGCGCCGTCAGTGCCACGGGTGTAAACCGCTGCGACTGACGCTCAAGCACGCGCAAGGCGCTGGTACCAATTGAGCCCGTGGAGCCGAGGATCGCGACACCGATAGTCATGAGTCGATCAGCCGCTGGAGACGGCTATCATCGCGGCGCCGGAATCAAGAGCCAGCCGTACAGCGCGAACGCCACTGGAAGCACAAAAAACAGGGAGTCGAGTCGATCGAGCGCGCCGCCATGTCCGGGGAAAATGGTGCCGCTGTCCTTCACGCCCGCTTCGCGTTTGAACAACGACTCGGCCAGATCTCCAACCTGTGCCGTCGCGCTGATACACACCGCGAACACGACAAGTCCCCACGGCGTGAACGAGAGTTCAGCGCGCGGACGCAGCAACCAGCCTACGTATCCGGCGCACACGATCACCGTCAACACCACACCGCCAATCGCGCCCGCCACGGTTTTTCCAGGTGAGACGGACGGCATAAGTTTGCGCCCGCCGATTACTCGTCCTGCCGCGTAGGCACCAATGTCGCTGGCCCAGGTCAGGAGTACCGGCAAAATGACGACCAAGGCGCCCGCCACATCGCCAACGGCATACCCGTGGTAGCGCAATGCATACACATACGAAAGCGTGCCACCCGTGTACAGAATGCCCATCACGGTGGTGCCCACGGCCGCCAGCGGCTTGCCATTGACACCGCGCGTCCAGATCGCGATCGCGATCAGTGCGAGCAGCACCAGCGTTGCCGCCACCGGCGGCAGTTGCACCACGCCAAGGAAGTGCGCGTGTACCAGCAATGGCACGAGGGCCGCACCGAGCACGCCAATGCCGGTCATCGGGTTACTCCCACTGGCACGCGCCAATCTGAAAAATTCCCCGGCGGCGAGCGCCGACAGGATGCTTGCCAGTGTCGCCAGCGCGGCGTCGCCCATCCAGATGATGGCCAAGGCGACCGGTGCCCCGATCAGAGCAACGAGCAGTCGCCGACCAAACTCATTCACGTCTCGGTCCGTGGAACGCGACTACGCCGAGACGCGGCCGAATCGCCGATCACGTTGCTGGAAGTCAAGGATTGCCTCGTACAGCGCGGTGCGTCCGAAATCGGGCCACAGGACGCTCGAGATCGACAGTTCGGCGTAGGCAATCTGCCACAAGAGGAAATTCGACAGCCGCTGTTCGCCCGACGTTCGAATGAGAAGATCCGGGTCTGGGCAGTGCGCGGTATACAGTGGGTCGCGATTCGCCGATTCATCGATCGCCTCGGGCGTCAAACGACCCGCCTGCACCTCGATGGCCAGCAACCGGGCCGCCCGCACCAACTCCGCGCGACCGCCGTAGGAAATGAACAGGTTGAGCCCCAGCTTGTCGCCACTTTCGGTGTCACGCATCACGCGCTCGACCGCCGCAGCGGCCGGCGCGTTCAGGCGCTCGAGATCACCGAACACCCGAACCCGGACTCCCTGTTGTCGCAATTCATCGGCCTCGCGCGCGATGTATTCCTCGAGCAGCGACATCAATGCGGACACTTCGGTTTCCGGTCGCTGCCAGTTTTCCTGCGAGAAGGCAAACAGTGACAGCCACTCGACACCGGCATCGAGGCACCCCTCCACCACCGCGCGCACCGCTTTCATTCCCGACCGGTGTCCGAACGGGCGCGGCATGTGTCGCTCGCGCGCCCAGCGCCCGTTGCCGTCCATGATGATCGCAATGTGCTGCGGCACAGCCCCGTGCACGCGCACACGCGCGAGCAGCTCGGACTCCGCCGCAGAACGAGGATCATGCCTGGCCATTTCAGCTCGGTCCGTGAAGCGGAATCAGACCTCCATCACTTCGGCTTCCTTCGCCTTCAGCAGGGTGTCGAGCTTGCCGATGGTATCGTCGTGCAACTTCTGCAGATCCTTCTCTGCATGTTTTTTGTCGTCTTCGGAGATGCCGTCGAGTTTCTTGAGCTTGTCACGGGCATCGGTGCGCGCATGGCGAATCGCAATACGCCCATCCTCGGCCAGCTTGTGCAAGACCTTGACCAGATCTTTGCGACGCTGTTCGTTCATCGACGGCAGTGGCACGCGAATAACGCCACCTTGGTGCGCCGGATCGAGTCCCAACTCCGATTCACGAATGGCCTTCTCGATCGCCTTTGCCTGCCCCTTGTCAAATGGTGTGACCAGGAGAACGCGCGGCTCCGGTGCCGAAATCGACGCCACTTGATTGATCGGCATCATTGAACCGTAGGCATCAACCTTGATGGAGTCGAGCATGTTCGGTGACGCTTTGCCTGAACGGATCCCGGAAAACTCGCGCTTGGAGTTTTCGAGGCCTTTCTCCATCCCGGCTTTGGTGTCCTTGAGGATTTGCGGAATAATGCTCATGAAACGAATGTCCCTACGCGTTCGCCCCTGACGGCGCGTGCGATCGCGCCCGGGATGTGAATATTGAGAACGATCAGCGGTATCTGATTTTCTTTGCACAAAGTAATGGCCGTCTGGTCCATCACCTTCAGCTCTTCGAGCATCACGTCGCGATAGCTGATCGTCTCGTAGAGCGTCGCGTTGGCGTCTTTCTTGGGATCGGCCGAATACACCCCGTCCACACTGGTGGCCTTGATGATAACGTCGGCCTTCATCTGGATACCGCGCAGTACCGCCGCCGTGTCGGTGGAAAAATACGGGTTGCCGGT